>CAITDW010000166.1 GCA_903891235.1 uncultured Candidatus Saccharibacteria bacterium | reverse complement strand
TGTGATATCTTTTTTCATGCCTGTGTTTGCTATTTTTTGTTAAAAAAGAGTTTTATCACAGGCGCTAGCACCTTACAACCCTTATATCTACTGTATATTCATGCAATCCTTATCCCGAACTGGGGTGTTGTATATAAAAATTAATTGAACACTTACTTCATTACTGATAAATTCTAAGAGCTAACGGTGTTTTCAAACACTCTTAAAATTCTAAACCTAGTTATGCTAGGGGTCGACTATTATAAGTGCCTCTGGCATGAAGTATAGTTGAGGTCGTTTTAAGGACTTTTGAAAACCCCTAGCACCTTTTAACTAACTAGGTGTTACCTTCATGAAAGAAACTCGAGAACTATTTTCAGCGATATTTGAGAAATACGATAATTCGTCCTGTCCGACTAAAACCAAAACCTATTTTATTGATGTAAGAAGCAGAGAAGGTGGAGTAGTAAAGAAGTTTCTTATTTTTGATGATCAAATTTGCTCAACTATACCAAAAGAATTAATCTTAGGCGACTATGTAGCCTTCTTGGCAGATATTGAATTTAAGAATATTCAATTTTTGAATATATTTGAATTAAGTGGGGTGTCTTTATGATGAAAAACACATACATCTCACGTTCTGAGATACTTAACCTCTATACTAGTTCACTCAAAGAAGTTTCTACTTTCACCATATCCGAATGGTTAAGACTTTTAACCGAAGACCAGTTCATAGTTATTGAACGAGCTTTTATTTTTGATGTTATAACCTACATAGAACTTAACAAATATAGTGATGGATTTTTAGGTCGAGATATTAAAGAAAAGTGGGACTTGGAAGTAATCAAGTCCTATATTTAAGTTTTTGAAAAAGTTTAGGGTTGTTACAATAATTTAGTTATTTTATCAGCTATAACTTTACTCATAATACTCTCATAAATATTTTTCTGAGAGTTTACAGTTCTTTGTTTAAACACAGCATCCATATCCTTAATATCTTGAACATCTTGCTTAATTTTGCTAAGTTCTAGTTTTGCTATTTGATTATCAGTGGGTTTATAATTATAGGCAAAAAATGTTTTATCTTGTTTAACTTGTGATTTAGACAATTCAGTACCATTACTTTGTGCTTCAAGTCTGACTAATTGTTTTTCGGTATAATCCACCTTCATAAATAACTTATCGACTTTAGCATCAACGAGAGTTGTTTGTTTCTTAACAACAGCTTCTTGCTTGGACAAATAGGTTAACTTTCTATTTAAATCATTTATTTCTAAAAATCTCTTCTGAAGTCTTGGCTCAGCACTAACTGTTCTTCGACCTTGACCTCGATCTAATAAAGCTTGTAACTTATCGTTTGTATTTTGTAATATTTCTTTAGATTCTGTAAGTAAAACAATCATTTTTTTATCCAATTCGCTGGATTCTTTATAAAGTGATATTAGCTCATTGTTGCTAGCAATATAATTTTCTCTAGCTTCAATAAGATTTTTTATATTATTAACTTGTTGACTTCTAGCTCCAATTTCTTTATCTACACGAATAATTTCTCTTTCAGCGGTTTGTAATCGTTGAAGTTTATCGTTATTTAGAATTGGAACTAAGTTTAAACTTCTATCGTCTATATTACTAATTGCACTCATAAGAAACCTCTTTTTTTTATTATTAATACTATATAATTAGTAAGCATTATTCATACCACTATTTTCACCAGCTAGCCCAGTGGGATGGTCTTCATTGTGAAAATCATCCATATAATTTATTTCTGTACCGTTAAATTCACTTTGATTTTGAAATTCTAATAGTTTTGCTTTCAACTCATCTATTTCAATTTTTTTGCCTTCAGCATCAGATTTCCAATGGGAAGCTAATTCTTTTTGTTCTTGCACTTGTTGTTTTAGATTATCTTTATATTCACGTAGATCATCTATTGTATGATCTTGTTTTGTTATGGTTTTATAGGCATTATTAATTTCACGTTTTTGTTCATGATTAACATTATCCTTATCACGAATGATTTGATCCTTGGTAGAGGATTCTTCTAATTTTTTCTGTATAAACAGATCTTTTTCCCTCATAGCAATTTGATTAGTTACTATGATTTCTTCCACTTCAGACCGACTAATCATATCTGTGTTTATTGGTGGAAGTTGGGTATTTTGTAACTTTTTAATGGAGTTATCTTTTTGCGCAAGAAGCTCTTCAAGCATAGCTATTTTCTCCATCATTGCTTTTTTACGAGGAGTTAATTCTTGTTCAACTTGTATCTGATTTACAACTCTAGAAATGTTGAAGTCATCATCTTCACCTTGATTCTTTTCCTCCTCATCCTGTTCAATAAGTAGAAGTGGTGGTATAATAACATTCTCTTCTTGTATATTTTCTGGAAGAATTACCGATATAAATAAATTCACTATTTCGTCTAGCGTACTATCTTTAAAAGATCCGCTACTAATATAATCCTTTAATATTTGAGCTGCGTGTTTATGCCCTAATAACTCTTGAGGAGATAATACGGTGTTTAATTTATCTAATTTATTATCAAAATCATCCTTTACTTTATTAGCGACTTTTCCAATTTTGTTAAAAAAACCTTCTGCTTCTGTTGGATTATAATTTTCAATAAATTCCTTCATTCTGGGATTCGAAGCTATAAATTTTACTATGTATTTTGATAATCTTTCAAGATTAGCATTAGTTATGCCGAACTTACTAATATTCAAACACTTATGTTGCTCTTCAACATTAACTTTATAATTAGCTCCCTCTTGTATAGCACTAGATACGCTTTCACCGAAAAGAGGTATAAGTTTAGCTAACTGACTTGTTATTTTAACGCTAATAGATTTCGTACCTTCTATTTTTAACTTTCCACCGAGAACTGCTTGCGCCGAAGTAAATGTTTTACTAAACTCATTAATAAACCCTTTATAATAATCTTGTAACGCATTATTTTGTTGAATACTAAAAGAATTCTGAAGAGCTACTCGTTGGGAGTTAATTTGTCCCAACTGCTCGCTATGTTGTTCTAACTGCTCATTATGTTGTTGTAATGTAAATTTCACCCATTCCAATTCTTTTTTAATTTGCGCTTTTACTTCTGAACTAGTAGAAGGTTTATTTGGCGATGAGGAAATAGAAGAAATGTTTGATAACATTTCATTTATTGCTTTGTTAAATTCAGAATCAGCGTTTTCTAAACTATCTCCCCTCAGATCTTCAATCTCTTTAAAAAGATCTTCTATTGAAGATTCCTCTTGTTCTTCTATTTTTTTAATATCAGATCTTAAATTAAATTTAGAAGATTTATTTTCAATATCATTGTGAGGAACTTTTTCTTCTTCATTAGAGCCCTCTATCCTTGATAAATATTCTTGGTTATTTTGTTCGCTTTTTGCCTTGTTCAAATTTTCTAACTTTAAACCTATATCTTCTATTATTTTTAGTAACGATTCTTTGCATATTATTTCAGTAATAGGAGATTGATTGTTATTGTCTTCAGAGTATTCAAAGTAATCGTTTAAATGATTTGAATTTTGTAAAAAAGCGTTTTTTATAGAGTCTATTTCAATTTGCGAACCAGCTTTAAATAAATCACTAATTACAGTCTTAAAAGGATCGCTTATATTGTTGTAAACTTCTCTATAATCCGTCAAAAGATATCCTAAATTATCCTTTATTATATTTTCTATATTAATAGAGTCTTTTAGTTTATAGCTTTCTCGGATGTGTTTTAATACGTTTAAACTGTAATGACTTAGGTCTACAATTGGGTTCTTTTTTAATAACTCAAATACGAAAGGATCTAATATTTTTATCGATATTTCATCCTTAACTTTAGAATTAAATACTGTTAAATGATTATTTTTTACCATATTTAACTCTGTCATAGCTTTTTGAGCTGCTTGATTGAGAGCTTGTTTTAGAGAAGCTTGTTTTTCTTCTTGTTGCTTTCTCATTATTTCAGCATAAAAACGATCTTGCCCATCCATTGCACGGAATAATGCGCTATGACCAGCTGGAACGTCTAGACCTTTATAATTTTCTCTAGGGTCTTGCGAATATAAAGCTCCTCCTAAT
This sequence comes from uncultured Candidatus Saccharibacteria bacterium, assembly GCA_903891235.1. Taxonomy (GTDB): domain Bacteria; phylum Patescibacteriota; class Saccharimonadia; order Saccharimonadales; family UBA4665; genus CAIYEO01. Next base: position 1,503 of record CAITDW010000166.1, on the reverse strand, counting down.
CGAATTGCATTATTTTGAGTACTACTTGTTTTTTCTTTGCTTAAATATAAACCTCGTGGTGAATCTGTTGAGTCTTTGTTTTCACTTAAATACAAACCGCTTTTCATATTAAAACACCTTTTTTATTATAATTTTTTTCTTTAATTTTTTATTGGTATCACTCCAAATAACCAGAATTTTTTAGTTAAAACAAGAGGAATATGTAATTTACAATTGCGATATCTCTTAACTGTAATAAAATGTCTTTCTAACAATTTCTAATTTAATAAGGATTTTTATGACGGATGATAATTTACTAAAGACTGGTGTTGTGAAGTTCTTTTCTTTAAATGGTGGTTATGGTTTTATAGTAGATGATGAAACTGGTACTGATATCTTTGTACATTTAAACAATTTGAAAGAATGTGGTTTAAACGAATTAAATAAGGACAATAAAGTTAGTTTTGTACAGAAAAAGAAAGGTGCTAGGTTTTACGCTACAGAGATTAAACTAATATAAACGTTTTCTAGTTGGTTGTTCTACTTCATCCTCATATTCATCTTTTGGATGAGTTAAACAATTATGATCTTTTAAATAAGATAATGTTTGAGTCATAGTATCAACTAAGTCTCTTGATTCAGCGTTGGGAAAAGTAATAACAGATTCCAAAAACTCATCAGCAAAAGGAAGTAACTTATCTTTATTTTTCTCTTCGGTTGGTAAATAAACTAAACCGCATTCAATAGAAGCGGCTACTCGTTGTACTCTACTGTGTTTATCACCTTTAGGTATATAACCGACTGCTGGCACACCTGCGGCTCGTAAATCTCTAATTAAAGGATCACCAGTCGCCTTGGCTTCTATTAAACAAACATCTACTTTATTAGTAGCAGGATACATATTTTTATGTACGCCCATATCTTTGTAATCTTTAGATAATCTCTGCGCTCTAACCCTAAGTTCAGGATAACCAACCCTTCCTCGCCACATAGAAATCAATATCGCTTTGTATAAACCTTCTTCCGAATTCTCTCCCCATATTCCCCAAGTAGTACAAGCCGAGTAAGCAGCATCTGGTTTATCTGAAAACGCCGTATCCCACGATTGTATTACAAAGTCAAATCTAGGCATAACTGAATGTTCCCACTTTTTAAACCATGACTTTTGTAAGATTCCGCCGACTGCTGGAGCAGGTCTTTGTTGATATTGACCTGCGTAACCGTAAGAGCCTAATTCTCGTTGCAAACGATTTATTATATTTGACGGAAACCTTTCAGGCCATAATAGTTCGCCTTCTTTTTTTCTAGGATCTTCCCATATTTTTCCTTTTGTAGAAGATAATATAACAGTTTTAACCTTTCGTTTTTCTTCAAACTCCATAGGAATAATGAGTTTAACCCATTCTGATTCGATATCATTTGCTATAATATGTCCGCTCATATCTTTTTCATGTAATCTTTGTTGTACAACAATACGAACATCACGCAAAGGATTATTTAAACGAGTAGATAACACCTGATCCC
>CAITDW010000165.1 GCA_903891235.1 uncultured Candidatus Saccharibacteria bacterium | reverse complement strand
GGGGGCCACACCATGGAGCTTGGCGAGACGGGTCAACACGGCCAGGACTTCAGCCGGTTTGGCGCTGTTAAGATCGAGATTACAGCTGAGCAGAAAATTAAGGGTATACATATAGATGCAAATAGTGTCGATCTTAATGATATCCATGAACTTGAGAAATGGATTGAAGAAGCTGTCAAGGAAGCACTTTCAGAAAGCCAAAAGATTGCAGCTGAAAAAATGCAGCCATTTATGGGCGCTCTAGGTGATCTTGGTCTATAATATAACCTAGCATGAGCGTATTACCAAGAGCCCTAATAAATCTTATATATGCTTTTGAAGGCTTGCCGGGAGTGGGTCCTCGAACAGCCGAAAGATTTGCGTATTTTTTGGTGCAAAATGATAAATCAGTATCTCATAAATTGAAAAATGCAATCGAAAAGATGGATGGTTCAATTACTCAGTGTCCTATTACATTTGCACTTATTGACTCTGATCAAGATTATTCACCACTATATGCAGATCCATCTAGAAATAAAAAAATCGTAGCTGTTGTTGCCTCACCATTTGATTTGCTTGCCATAGAAAGAATCGGTGATTATCAGGGGACTTATCATGTATTGGGTGGTTTAGTATCCCCTATAGACGGTATAGGACCTGAACAACTTCATATACATGAACTCGTAAAAAGAATCGATAAAGATGAAGTGGAAGAACTTATATTAGCCACCAATGCTAGCGTAGAAGGTGAGTCTACGGCTTTGTATATTAAACAGGCACTGGGAGATCGTAAGATTAAAAAAACTAGATTAGCAAGAGGAATTCCTATCGGAATTGATTTAGAATACGCAGATCAAATTACATTAGGTAGAGCACTTGAAGGCAGGACTTTAATGTGATGATATATAAAGAATCAAATGATATTAAAAAACTTATTGAAGAGTCAAAGAATATTATTATATTACAAGCAGATAACCCTGACGCAGATAGTCTAGCTAGTGCATTAGCGTTAGAGGAAATATTATTCACTATGGGGAAGAACACGTTCTTGGTGTGTGGAGTAAATATGCCTCAATATCTCCATTATCTTAGTGGATGGGATAGAGTCAGCAATGAACTTCCAAAGGATTTTGATCTATCGATATTAGTTGATTGTAGTGCTGAGAGTTTACTTGAATCACTTGCTAGAAAGAATATTCTTAAATTAATTAGAACCAAACCATTTATTGTTCTAGACCATCACATCACAGAGGCTACTATAAAGGACGCTGATGTGATTTGTAATAAAGATGTAGTCGCTACTGGAGAATTGATTTACGAGCTATCGCGAGACTTAAAATGGGCTCTAGACATACAATCATCAGAGTTTCTAGTCAATTCAATAATGTCAGACTCATTGGGGTTAACAAGTGAGGGAACTACGCATAGGAGTATTGAAATAATTTCTGAGCTTGTTAAGAATGGTGTAAATATTGCAAAATTAGAATCACAACGAAGAGAAACAATGAAGAAATCAAAAAGGATATTGGAATATAAATCAAAGCTTATTCAAAGGATTGAATATTCTGATGACAATCGAATAGCAACAATTACTATTCCTTGGAAAGAAATTGAAGATTATTCTAGTGAGTACAATCCCTCAATATTAGTTATGGATGAGATGAGATTAGTTGAAGGAGTGCAGGTGGTGATCGCTTTTAAAGTCTATAAGGATAATAAGGTTACTGGTAAAATAAGATGTAATTATGGCTATTCAATCGCAGATAAATTAGCCGAATGCTTCGACGGTGGCGGACATAAATATGCAAGTGGGTTTAAAATCTATAACGTTAGTAACTTCGAAAAATTTAAGAATCAAGTTATAGCTGAAGCTAGTAAACTATTGGATAATATAAAGCATGAAAATATATAATACTCTCCAGAAAGAAAATGTTCAGGTCAATTCTATTGATGATAACCAAATTAAAATTTACTCTTGTGGGCCAACTGTTTATGATGAAGTCCACCTTGGTAATTTAGCTACATTCATTTACACAGATACTCTGGCAAGGGCATTCAGATTGAATGGCTATAACGTCATTCATGTTATGAATATTACCGATATTGACGATAAAACTATTAGAAAAAGTAAATCAGAATACCCTAATCTAAAACCAATCGAAGCTTTAGAACGAACTACTAGAAAATATGAGAAATTATTCTTTGATGATCTTAAGAAGGTGAATATTCACAAAAATAACTATCATATTATCAGAGCCACAGAATCAATTGATCTTATTAAAAGTCTCATCAATCAGATAATCAAATCAGGAATTGCATATATAGCTGATGATGGAATTTATTTTTCAATAGAGAAATATATTGAAGCAGGTAATAAATATGGAGTATTGTCTAATTTACCATTAAATCATAGAGATGTTAAACATAGGATTGATAATGATGAATATGACAAGGATACAATTGAGGATTTTGTACTTTGGAAAAAACAAAAAGAATCTGAACCTGCGTGGGATTATAAGATAAATAATATCAACATTAAAGGTAGGCCAGGATGGCACATAGAATGTTCAGCTATGAGCATAAATAAACTCGGACAACCATTCGATATACATACCGGCGGCATTGATTTAATATTCCCTCATCACGAGAATGAGATAGCTCAAAATAAGTCTATCAACGGATTAAATCTTGCTAACTATTGGTTACACACGAATCATTTATTGGTCGACGGTAAGAAGATTTCTAAAAGTCTAGGAAACGGTATAGGTCTAGCTGAGATAATCGAATTAGGATATTATCCAACATCATTTAGATTATTAGTCCTCCAATCTCATTATTCGAACCAAAGTTTGTTCAATTATGAAATTCTAAGTGATGCTCAAACAAGTTTATCTAATCTGGTTAGAGATTTTTCTTGGATATATTCAGTTGTAAATTACAAAAATTCTGGCATTGATATTAAAAATATAATAACTAATGCTAAAAAATCAATCAGTTTAGCCATGGATGAAAATCTTAATACTCCATCTGCCATTTCAAAATTATTTGAAGTATCCGCTATAATTGGCTCGATGAAATCTTGTGACGAGTTAGAATTTAACGAAATTGAAAGCTTTGCCGAATATATTGAAAGATTACTAGGCCTTAAAATTATTTATAAGATTATACTTGATAAGAATCAACTAGAGTTAATACGAGAACGCCAATCAAATAGAGTTCATGAAAAATGGCTTTTAGCTGATAATATTCGTGACGAATTACTAACTATGGATGTAGGTTTAAGAGATACAGAAGATGCTACTTATTGGTATCCAATAATCTAGTTTTTTTATAATTTATCAAAAATTCTTC
>CAITDW010000164.1 GCA_903891235.1 uncultured Candidatus Saccharibacteria bacterium | reverse complement strand
GGGCATCAACCTTAAAGCCGGACATAAAACAGAACCTGTAAAAGCCCCTATGCCGGGTATGGTGTTGAAAATACTGGTTTCGCAAGGTCAGCATGGTGTTTATGGAGGGTTTATTTACGATTGTTGTCATAACATCAACAATAAGACCATTAATTGATTTCACTTCGCCTGCTACAGTCATGATTGATTCACCTTATTATTTAAATATTTCATCTCTTAACTCCTTGAAATAGCTGTTCTCTTAGTGCTTCATCTTTAATCCTACGTTTAGCCTGATTATATTTTAGTTGTAGTAACTTTATACTGTCCTTAGCTTTCTCGTTAATTATGGTTGTTGTCTTAAATCTATTAGCATATTCACTTAATCTTGATTCAAATATTATTTGAGTCAAGGTGATATTAAGAATAACTGATTCTAGATAATTCATAATCTCAAGAAAACTTGGTTCTAATATGTAATTATCTATATCAATAACTTCTTCTTTGTCCATACTAATATTCTCAGACGGTATTAAATTAACTTTGTTAATTTTCTGATCAGCTATAGAGATAAATGTCTGATGTATACAAAATGCTTTCTTATATCTCTTAATCATGTCGGAAAGCGGCTTAACATCAATCGGTTTTGTAATGTCGGGTGAATCGAAGGCAAGTATCATTGTTCTCCCTTTGGAATTCATCATAGAGACTCCTCTTCTACCCACCATTGCAATGTCGCTACCAGCAATATCAGGATCACTATCAAGGAGTCTAATAATTTCATCATCGGCAGGACCAGAGAATGATCCTTCAGATGTTACGACTAGGGATAGAGTCTTATTATATTCTATAGTTCTCTGAGGTAATTCACTCTCTTTCTGAGCCTTAAGCAGCCTTTCATAAAGCTTAAATAAATCTAGATAAAAATTTTGCGATGCGAACACGCTACTTTTAGTATCATTAATCTTAATTGTTGAGGTAATCTCGAATATTGAACTTAAGTTCAATATTGTTTTAGTATTATCAATACTTCTTCCGAGTTCCTTAATATTAAGTGGCATTAATTATGCTCCCACCTGCATTGATTGAATAATTTTTTGAGATAGATTGTCGATATTGGTATTAACTTTATCTTTTAAAGCAATATCTCTAACTGTTTGTCTCAACTTTACACTATCAAAATCGTCTATGCCCCCACTACCAAGAGCTACTTGCAACATAATTTGTTGTTCAATTAGTGTGAATAATTCCTTGGGTGACTGTCCGAATATCAGATAAATACGCTCTCCAATTCTAAGAGTTGATTTAGTTTCATTAGATTGATCACTAACAAATCTAGAAGATTCTAATGTTGTTCTATAGTTAGCTAGATAAGATGAAATGATTCGGGCTAAGTATCTCGCTGTCTGGGTTTGTCCACGTCCACCAACACGAGACACAGATAAGCCAACGTTAACTGCGGGCTTAATACCCTGTCTCATAATGCTATTATCAAAAATTAATTGACCGTCTGTTATTGAAATCAAGGTAGTAGAAAGAAATCCAGTTATATCATCATTAGGGGTTACAGATATTGGCAAGGACGTTAGCGTCTTGCCATTATTGAGAGTTTTTCCGGCTCTTTCTAAGAGAGATGAGTGAGCATAGAACATATCACCAGGATAGGCTTCCCTTCCAGGATTTTTGCGTAGCAATAGAGAAAGCTCTCTATAAGCTTTGGCGTGATTACTCAAATCATCATAGATTACTATTACATCATTTCCAGCATGCCAAAGATATTCCGCTACCGCGCATCCACTATATGGTGCGAGATAAGTTAAAGGTAATGAGTCAAATACATCAGCTATAACCATAACTACCTTATCGCGAATTTTTGCTTCCTCAAATCTTCTAATTAATAGTTCAATATCCGATTTTCTTTTACCGATTAAGACATATACAATTATCTTTTTCTTCTTCGCTTGATTAATAGATAACTGACTTAGAAAACTAGTTTTACCAGATTTTGCATCACCCATAATTGCAATTCTTTGACCATAAACAATTGGAAATAGTGTATCTACCAAAGTAACTCCTGTTTCCATCTGAGTAGACAAAACATCTCGTTCATTGAATGTTATAGCATTATTGAAAACTTTCTGTTGTTTTGATTTAGTAATAATTCCCAATGAATCGATTGGATGACCTAATGGGTTAATTATCCTGCCTAATAAATCATCACTAACCCCTATTGTTAATTCATCAGTTTTTTCTACTACTAAGGTACCTATTGATATGAGTGAGGGGCTCAGGTTTAAGATTTCAACAAAATCTTCTTGAACTCCCTGAACAATGCCATCTTCCCCTGTTTCAAAAACTACTACAGCACCAATCTTCACCTTGTCTAAACCTTGAACTCTGACTAAAAACTTCTGTATAGAGATAGCCTCTCCAGTTTGGTTACCTTTGTTCACTAAATCAGTATAGAGTTTATTGTTAGACATCGAGCAGTACTCCTTGATTATACTTATTATTCTCGAGTTTATTTCTTAACGATAAATCATATCTTCTTCGATCACTTCTAATAATTAATCCGCCAATAATTGTTGGATCACTCAAAAACTCTATTAGACATATAGGATTGATATTTCTAAGCCATGAAACTAATTTAAGTTTCATACTCCTATCAGGAATATCAGATAGGGTTATAGTAATCACTGGAGATCTATTAATTACGTTTTCTAAATTGGTCTTTAAATCAGCTATGTCTTCTAGGGATATATTCTCATCAAAAAAACTTTGAACTAGTTCTGGCATACTATCTTTGATTGTATTATTGCCATAATCCTTAATTCTCTCACTAGACTTTGCATCTTTTAAAAATTTATCTAAAAAAGATATTATTAAATAAATTTGGGCTGTTCCTGATATTTCATTGGGAATTATTTTCAAGCTAAATTTTGACATTTTTAATGTCCTCAATTATTTGAAGCTTATTCTTTTCAAGATTATTGAATATAAGATCTTGTTGATCATTTAGATCTATTGAGCCTTCCAGGCTGTTATTGAGATAAGACACGAGTATTTTAGAAAGATTAGCGTCAACTTTACTGATGATTTCATTTTTTCTAGATACTAGTACCTGATTAAACATCTTATCTGATTCCTGGGTTAGACTCATCATCTTCTGATTAGCTTCATCAATCTTTTTTTGAGATTCATTTCTAAAATTCGTCAAAGAGCTATTAAACTCGTTTAAGCTGTCGGTGATATTTTTTTGAAAAGTAGCATCTACTTTAGACAGACCCATTTTTAAATGCGCAATGTACTTAGTCTCATACTCATCATTTATTTTGACTACAAGCTCTTTTAAGGCTATTGTAGAGGCTTTCTCAATCTCTTCTGGAGAGATATTGGTTTTCAATTTTTTCGACGCTTCAGGGTCCTTATTTTGGTCTATTTTAAGGAGAATGCTAAATATTACTATTAATAAAAATATTACTATGATGAACACGACAATCCAATTTATTAAACTATCCATGGTAATCTGAGATAAATTCATACTAATTCCCCGCCAATATTAAATATGCTGTTATAACGCTCAATAAAAGTATAAGCAATACCGTAACAATAATCAAAATTGTATGTCTTGTTATGCCTTTTCTTGCAAGAGGATTTCTACCGATAGATCTTACCGAAATAATAATTGATACCGTTAACGTAATTACGGTCAAAATTAATCCAATAAATATTGCAGCTAGTGCTGTAACTGTTTGATTGACTGTAACTTGCTTGTTGACTGCGCTCTGAAAAAAATTCTTAAAAGGAGCAATTTCGGGATTAACATAGTTTGGGGTTGATTGTCCTGAATAATCACTAACTGATATAGAGACTAGTATTTGGCCAATATATACAACTTTATTGCCGTCTGAGGATAGTGTTTCTTTAGTAGCGCCTTTAGATGAGCTACTGAAGTTATTGAGAGCAGTGCCGACTACTCTACTCGCTGAGAGAGCCTTCATGCCATACCCTTCAATTATTGAGGCGGTTATTCTATCACCTTTATGTATGTCACCATTAATAGTGCTTACATTAGCTAAATAAGTACCCGAGGTTCCAACTTGTAGGTTAGTATTTTTACTACTAAAACTAATGTTGGAATTATTTTGGTTAATGACTGTGCCTACTAGGTTATTTGCATTATTAACATTTGCCGTCACAACTAACTGATTGTTGCTATTTGGATCAAAACTAACAAGCGTACCCACCTGTAGAACATTCTTGGAATCGTAACCACTAGATAAACTCAACGAATTTGCATATGTGTAAGTTGGAAATATAAAAAAGGTCAATAATAAGCCAAAGCATATCAAAAATGATGTGCCGAGCTTTATATTAAACCCCTTAAGGTTCTTAGACCTTAGAATGATACCCCCCTAAAAGTAAATCTTAATATTTTAAATAATATCACT
>CAITDW010000163.1 GCA_903891235.1 uncultured Candidatus Saccharibacteria bacterium | reverse complement strand
GGTCATAGCCAGAACCATCGAAGAATTAAAAAAACTTCAGGCAAATAAAACATTACTTGAGGCCGATGTAAAAAATAAATATAGCCAGATCGCAAAACTCAGCCAGGCACTTAGTCATCTTCCAGTATTCGATGGAAACAATTTAGAGATTAAATATAAATATAATGATATTTTTAAATCTATAGTTAAGGATATAGATTGTGCGTCTAGCTTTATTCATTTGGAATATTTCATATTAGTTTTAGATAGTGAGACAGAGGAGATATTTAACGCACTAGATCGAGCGGTAAAAAGGGGAGTCATTGTAAGGGTTTTATTCGATAGTTTTTCTACTAAGAAGTTTAAAACATATAAAACCATGCTTAAAAGGTTGGATCAGATTGGTGCCATATATCAAGAAATGTTACCACTCAAATTACCAGGAAGAGGGTATGTAAGGCCCGATTTAAGAAACCATAGGAAATTAATAGTTATTGATGGTTTGATTGGTTACAGCGGCTCACAGAACCTTGTAGCGCGTGATTATCATCGAACGGACAATATATATTACGATGAATTAGTCATTAGAATGTCTGGCCCAGTGGTTCTTCAATTAGATGCTGTTTTTTTGACGGATTGGTATTCAGAAACTGGAAAAATGCTAGATTACAATAATAATCCGATACTTAAAAACGAAATTATATCATCGGGAAGTTCGAAGGTACAGATTTTACCAAGTGGACCAGGATATGATGATGAAAATAACCTTAAAATATTTATTAGCCTGATATATCAAGCAACAGACAAAATAACACTCGTAAATCCTTATTTTGTACCTGATATATCTTTTTTAAATGCAATTACAAGTGCGGCAAAAAGGGGTATTAAGGTTACGCTAATTAATTCCGAGGCGATTGATCAGTGGATGGTTGCCCATGCTCAAAGATCTTTTTATGAAGCATTATTAAAAGCTGGAGTCAATATATACAACTACAAAGCGCCAATTCTTCTTCACTCAAAATTTATATTAATAGACGATGATCTAGCAACCGTGGGCTCAAGCAATCTAGATATCAGATCATTTGAACTAGACCTCGAGTTAACTGTAATATGTTATGACAAAGCAATCGTTGAGAAATTGATAGCTGTTGAAAATGAATACTTAAAAAAATCTCGAAAAATAGAGTTTGAAGAATGGAAGAAAAGATCTAAGGCACAAATTTTTCTTGACAATGTAGCGCGCCTAACTGCATCGTTACAATAATTATTGATCGAAAAGATTGGTGTTATTAATTGGATAAGGTTCTGAACTCTCAAGAGAAAACCTATTTTCACTAAGCTTTAATTGATAAGCTAAAAAATTGCTAATGGTTATGGCCTTTTTTAGAGTAGCTCCAGGAAGAGTCCATTCATTATGGGTAGAATCGGAAATAATAATTGACTGCTGGACTTCAGGAGAACCCTCAAGTAACTTAGATTGGATAAGGGAACCTATTTGACTAGCTAGTTTCTGAGTAACCGGAGGCTTAGCCCCTATAACGAAACCCTCATTCGTTTCTCCAATTCTTAGTATATGCACTATTTTATCT
>CAITDW010000162.1 GCA_903891235.1 uncultured Candidatus Saccharibacteria bacterium | reverse complement strand
AGGGTTTTAAGTCTCACTTAAACGAAGTGATGGAACAATTCGTGCTAGACAATCAGGAAATTAAAAATCTAATTCCAGGTTTTGGATGCAGCGTTGGTTTTGCTTTTAGTAAAGATATATCTGGTGAGACAAATGCAGAAGTTTTGCTCAAAAAAGCAGATCATGCTATGTATTTAATCAAAAACAGTAAAAAGATTAAAGACACAGATCATTCTATTTAAAATAATATTTTTGGAACTATTTAACTATGACTACACCATGAAATTTGAATGGGTTAAGCTCATCATGATAAGTGAATGTACCTTTTTTATCGAAAACAAAATTAAAAATATCTCCATTTTTAAGAATTGTGCTATTTAATCCTTTAAGGCCATTATCCTGGGGATAGGGATCTGAAGCAATTTTATGATCAGACTTATCATAATTCTGAAAACTAATAGCCTGCCCTAAGCCAATGGTAATAGTCGATGGTATAAAGCCATTTTTAGTTATTATAATTTGTGATGAAGGGTGGCTAATTACCCGATTAATATTCCTTATATTATTATCATTGGTTATTGAATGAGTCATCCATATGATTGCAACCATGAGTGTACCTAATGCAATAAATATAGCAACTATGTATATAGCTGTGCTAGTTTTAACAGTTCTAATATTTTTCAAATCAATTTTTTTGTCGTTTTCGGTAAAATTTTTATCTGGTTTCATTTAAATTCCTATGACCCTTTTTCTCAAAAATAATAACCTTAATAAAATGATAGCAAACTGTAAGAATATAAATTCTACAATTGCAACCATAACTATTATACCCAAATAATGAAAAGTTTGATCATATTTTAAATTATTTTTCTTTAAAAACAGTGTTAAAACAGGCAGAAACTTAAAAATATAGATGATAATCATGATGAAAATTACAAATCTTAAACCAAATTTTTCCAAGAAATCTCTAATCTTACTATTTTTATCACTTTCCGCGGGCCAAAGATATTTCTTGATTATTAAATCTGAGCTCAATTCATGAAAACTCTTATAGAAAAATAGTCCAATAAAATAGACAAATGATGCGACAATAATCCAAAATATATATATAGCAATGGTATTAACAGTCTGGTTATTAATTATTCTTTCGATCTGATTAATTAAAGCATAAAAAATTGTACCTTCAAGATTATTTTTATTAAAATTACTAATTGCTAGATTAATCTGAGAATTTTGTTCTGCCAGGAAAGTTGATAAAAATATTAGTATGTATATTGTCATTCCTATTGCCGAAGGAGAGATAAAAGATAATAAAATCGATAGTGCTTTAGATGAATTATTTGATTCTGGGTTCATATATATTAATTAAAGCATAAAAGGTTATTTTATTGATGATAACCTGATATAGATAGGTCAAGAATTGTATTAATAGTTTCAGCATGACTCCAAACTAATGGGGCTACTGATATTAGATTGCCGTTATTAGAATTTAATTGCTCAGACAGAACTCCACTATAGAGTTTATATGAAAGGCATTTATCTAAAACTTCAACTCCTTGATCTATCATATTAAGACTTAAATAGTATTGTGCTATCCAAAGACTGGTTACAAACCATGGATTGCCTTTATGAGTAGGTTCAGTTTCAAAATAATTATCACCTTCATACCTTGGACACAAACCTATAGGAGTTTGCTTGATTAAAGTATCTTCAATCTTAGTTATCGTTGAATGTAATTGATTTAGTTTAAAAATATTTTGGCCAAACATAAATGCTCCGTAGAAACTTGAAACATCCAATGTGTTATCAAAGGATATTTCACCAGTCTTATCCAGTAGAAAACCTTTAATGAGGTAACCTTGTTCTGACGAGAAAAACGTATCAATATTATTGGCAATTTTACTGGCCACAGTCTTCCAATTTAAAGCATCGTCAGGATAATCGAATTTTTCAGCGAATTGTGTAGCAACCAATAAGGCCTGATAAACAATCGATACGGTATAAGTTGATGTTATGAATTTTTGTTCCCATAGATCATAACTAGCATGAGGCAAGCCATTTTTTTCATCTATATAGTTGGCGAGGAAATTAGCAGCAGGTTTGATGAAAGTATCATACATCTTAAATATGAAATCATCATTATCGTTATAAAGATAATATTGACCCATCATATAAATAACTATTGCGGTTTCATCTTCTTGAATGGCCAGTTCTTTATGGTTATTATGGAGTAGCGGGTGCCAGGTGCTACCAATAGATTTATCAGGCTGGTATTTATGCATCATAAATCCTTCGCTAGTCAGTATATCTCTACAAAATTCGAAAAACATTTTTGGTTCATCAACAAAACCCATTCTAATTAGTGGCCAGATTGCAAATGCTCCATCTCTTGGCCAAACATAACTATAGTAATCTCGGTTATAGTTATAGATTGAAGAATCGCAGGAAGCAATGATACCCCCTCTTTTATCCATATGGACTTTTATAAGCATTAAAGATTTTTTAGTTATACCTAGGTATTTTTCATTAATTTTAGATAATTTTGAATCAGCGATTTTAAACCAATCGTGCCATAAGTCTCTAGTATCTTCTAGATGCTTGTCTAAACTATCAAGTTTGACCAGGTTATGAATTTTTTCTGCATTAAACTGAGTATCTGAAGCAATAATCCAATAATCAACATAATCACTACCCTTTGCATTGAGCGATAAAGAAAAGCCAATCACTGAATCAACACTGCCATGTTCTACTGAGTTATCAGACAACACTCCATCCTCTGCGTCTATAAAAGTTCCTTGCTTGCCTTCAATTCCATAGCTACCTACGGCAAAACTCTCAAATGGTTTTCCATCTGATTTCTGACCATAAATTAAGAGGTTGGATTTACCTTTATAATCTAAAATGTAGTTCTCTTCTGGCACGAAGAAAGCTGTATCTGCTCTGCCCTGATGACTTATCTCAAACATTTGATGCATAAATAATCTTACAGTTCTTGGATTATTGGCATGATTGATGACTTTTATTTTACGGAAAAAAATATTCTTTTTAAAATCTACAAAATCCTGCATATAAAGCTCAATTTGCAGATCTCTATTTGTCAGAGAAATGTTACTAATGAGTGCGTCGCTATAAAAATCTACCTTACACTCCCAGGTTTTATCAACCCATGAAAATTTAGAATCAACCCAGATGCCAATTTTATGACCAATACTTCTCGCTGTACTAAGATTTTCAAGTCCTACGTAGGGATAATAAAAGTCATGCACTAGACCAAATTCATCCAGTCCTACTGTTAATTGTCCGTTTCCTAAAAATACTGGACGAGTCATATTATATTTCCACACCTTTCTCATTGAGTCTAAAAACTAAATCATGCCAGGTATTCATAAAATTAAGTGCAGCCTCATATGGAGAATCGTAGGGACTAAAATAGGCATGGATATCGCCATCATTGAAGTACTTAGTACACATATAATAGAAATGATCTGAAGTTTGAAGTTTTCGCCAATCCTCGATCAAGTTCCAATCATTAGTTCCAATTATTTTGCCCCCTAAGCCATAGATAGCCTTTATAGATTCTTCTTGCATTGGATTTCCTAGCCAGGCAGATAAATCTCTTTCCGTATCAGCCCATGTTACTGTATCGGGCACATCAATTGTATCCTTTGGAGTAAAATTATCACAGGCCTCAGATACATTCATAAAGGTGTGGTTTTCATCTCTCAGCCATAAAGGAACCAGATTTTTTAGAAAATCGAAAATACCTGATTCTACCCATTGATGCTCACCGAAAGTCTCATAGTCCATGAATAGATTAATCATTTCACTGTCGACTGTGTGATTTAACCAATCAACATATTTCTCGCTAGTCAGTGGCCATTCTGACCAATTATTATCTCCAAAACGAAATGCTATGTCATCAGAAAGTTTGTAATTTTTTAGTAATAATTTAATATTTTGAGTCTTAACTGGTCGATATACATAGTTTGAATTTCTCCAGCCAAGTATCTTATCCCAACCTTCAGCGAGAATTCCTTTATAGCCAGATCTATCAGCCCAAATTGCTAAATCATTATTATAAGCAAGTTCGGTATTACGAAAGACATTTGGAGTCTGATTAAAAACTTCTTGGATTTTTTTTCTATGCATTTCAACCTGTATTTCAAATTCGCTGAGTGAGTAGAAAAATGCCAGACTATGATGATAAGTTTCTCCAACAATCTCAACTTTACCAGTATTAACTAGATCTTTAAATGACTGCAAAACTTCAGGTGCCCATTTTTCAAGCTGGGTTATGAGTGTACCAGTAATAGACAAATTAACACGAAATTCGGGATACTTATTTAAAAGTTCAATCAATAATTTATTAGTTGGTAAATAAGATTTCATTGATACTTTATTTATAACTTTTTCATTACCATTAGGGTTTTCATCATTCCAATCAAAATAATCATGGTTAACTCCTACATCAAAAATGTTATAGCCTCTTACTCTGTAAGGCTGATGGGCATGAAGATAAAGCACTATTGGTTTTTTCATAGACTTACCTCTAGAATTTTTTTCTCATATAAATCGAATAATTTTTTAGACGAATTATCCCAGTTAAATTTTTGGAGCTCGGATGTGGCATTTATTGTAAGAGTTTCTCGAATGCCATCATTCTGCAGTATCCCAATGATCTGATCAGATATTTTGTCTGTATCCCAAAAATCTACTTTCAAACAATTCCTAAATATTTCACTTACACCGGATTGATAACTAATTAGTGATGGGGTTCCGTAATTGATTGCCTCTAATGGAGTAATGCCAAATGGCTCAGATACTGATGGCATAACAAAAAGATCAGCGACTGCAAATGCATCACGCCAATTTTTACCACGTTGAAAACCAATAAAGATTACATTTTTTAGAATTCCTAGACTTGCCGCCAGTGTAATAAGTTCATTATTCTGCTCACCACTACCAACTATTAGAAATAAAGTTTTAGGCATTACTCTGACTACGTTTTTAGCGGCGAATAAAAGTCCTGTGATATTCTTCTGTATAGTCAGTCGACCAATATTAGTTACTACCTTATAACCATTACTCTTCATCACAGTTAGATATTTATAGGCATTGTCTTGGTCTAATGGCATCAGTTCGTCAACATCAACGCTATTATAAACAACCTGGATTTTCTCCATTGGTATTTGATAATTTTCATGTATGAGCTTCTTGGTTCTTTCACTAACAGCTATGACCATATCTGCCATAGATAAGCCCATTCTCTCAATATCTCTAATAATTGGATTGCCATGAGATCCACCAGACCTATCAGATTCAATTGAATGAACATGAACGATTAATGGTAATCCGGACACTTGCTTGGCTATCATGCCGGCTCTAAATGTTAGCCAATCGTGTGCGTGTATAACATCGTACTCTTCATTAAGAACCATGTTCTTAACATGATTTTCATACTCATTTTGTTCAACTGATATTTGATGATTATTCCAATTACTTACATTATCATAGGCATTGATATGTTCTTCTAGTTGATTAAAGTTCATTTTAGAACTTGAACTAACTTTCATGAAATCATGCTTATAATCGTTTGAGTAGGGTAAAACAAATTCTATATCAACTTTATTTTTGGCTAAAGCTTTGCAAAGCTGCAAACAAGCAACTCCAAGTCCACCACTATTAAATGGTGGCAATTCCCAGCCAAGCATTAATATCTT
>CAITDW010000161.1 GCA_903891235.1 uncultured Candidatus Saccharibacteria bacterium | reverse complement strand
TGTGTCATTTGGATCAATTCCTCGAGAAGACTCTAGTATTTCTTTGATCAACACCCTGCCCATCATTTCGTAAGTATTGCCTTTAGGACTATGTAATCCAATTAATGACCAAATTTTTCTGCCTTGGAATTTCCCTTCAAGAATTTTGAATTCACATTTTAGGTATACGGCTCCAGTTTTACCTTGCGTCGCAATATTATGAGTCCAACCACGAGATTCGTCGTTAAAACCTCCTTGTTGAATGTCTAGTCGTACCTTGGCTAATGTGCCAGCTTCTATTAATTGATATTGAGGCTCTCTTGTAGCCCCAGCGAAGTTTAGTAAATTACTCATTTGTATTACCTTTATTTGTATTGTTAAAATTGAATTCCAGCTGCGCATATGGCTTTCTCTGCTCTAGTTTAGTTCCATATGGTGGCCTTTCATTAGCGTCGTCTTTTGTTTTATGGTCATAACTTTTGATTAAGTCTTTGATATCCTGTACTCGCCATAGATTGACACAGTCCGCCATTTTTACTGGATTAGGGAAGCTCCCCTCTTTCACACCAACTCGCCATGTGGTTTCACTCACAGGGATGAATTGTAGAATTTGTTTTAAACGTAAGAACCCCGTTTCAGGTAATTTATATATTTCCATAAAATAAAACCTTTTTAGTTAACAAAGCGAGCTATGCCCGCACTATTTTTAATCTAAACCTTTAAATGGGGGATTCAAATCGAGGTACTATATGATTTTTGTTTTGTAAATTAACGTCTGTAACAATTGATTTATAAAGCTTTGTGCTGGGGATATTATTTTAACAATATTATTGATTTTGTATTTTTTTTGAATTTATCTATATACTTCAAATCCTTGATTTCAAAAGGTTTTGAGGTATATAGATTGGGGGAATTTTCGTGATTTATTATGATTTATATTTTTTTTTATATAAATCATAATCTTGGTTAAAATATCTCGTCACCAAGATAAAAATCGCATTTTTGTTGAGATGTTAGTCTTGCCATTTCTAGAACAGATGATTTAATAAAATTTTTGCTAATTTGATTTACTTCTATGTTTTTAGGAAGATTTATACAAATTTTTTTTTCGTCCACTTTAATTTTAATATTTGTGCTAATAATAGGTAGCTCGTTCTCATCTAATGTATTACTTAATAACTTAATAACCAACTGTTTAAGGTGACTACTGATGATATTATATATCAGTTTTTCTACTTTCTTATATTCAAAACCCGTTGTCTTAACAACATCCTTAATGAATAAGTCATATTCTGATTTTCTAATGGATTCCTTACCTTGATTAATATATTTGTTTAACAAATCTTTATCTTTTATATGTTCATCCCAGCATTCATATTCTACACTAACCCTTGTCCCAAAAAAATCTGTTCTTAGTTCTTCTATACTTCCGTGAGTATCTTGTAGTATGATATGCACTTTAGGGTACTGTAGATAATTTATTCTTTGAATCCGAGATAAACAACTAGTAGCTATCAAATGAATTTGATTAGCACATTGTTTTACGATACTAATTTCTTGATCGTCATAAGATACCTCTTGTTTACACTGTTGCTCATTATCAGCTGTATAATCTATAATGTTGTATACATTTTTAATGCCTTCTTGATTTTGATCAAAAAAGCTTTCTATTTCTTTATTAACATTGTTAATTATAGTGTCTTGTATTCTCTGTGTGATTTGTGTAACTTTTCTCTTATACACTCCGTTGAAAAAATGTTTTTCCCACTCTTGTTCTACTATGTTGCGTTTATTTTCATTATATATCTTACGCACGTTTTCAGAATTTTCACCACGCCTACCTGCTATTTGATCTGCTATTTGTACATCTGTGTAATGTGGGAATTCTCTTTTACGTTTATCAAAGGACTCAATTATTTTAATATCACGCTGTTCTCTATCTATTTTTTGCTTATCTCTCCGTGGAGAAACTCCTAAAAGATTAATTAACGTCTCATCTAATTTTTTATCTTTTTTTAATTCTGATTGAAGATCGTTTAGTACTGCTACAAATGGCTTTATATGGTATTTCTTCAAAATCTTTATAAGATCACCAATAAAAACATAAAGTATAGGAATATGCGTATTGTGAAATGATTCACTAGTGAATATATCTCCCTTGTTATTATTACTACATAGCTTTCTGTCAAATAAGATCTGGTTTTTATAGTCTTTACCGCAGTAATAAGCCCATGTTTTTTGGGTCATTGTGTATAGGTACCTTTCATCTGAATAAAAACAATACAAAGCATCTATATCTTCTTGTATAAAAGCTTTATCAACCCAGTTTATCATTTTTTCTCCTGCGCTTTTAGCAGTACCAGGAATTATGCTTGGTATGTCATCTATTAAAAAGAAGCCTTTCGGATCGTCCATTAATAAAATTCTAGGATTGATCATATCTTGTTTTGATAATTTACTCATCTCATATTCTCATTATAAATAATTGTCTGTGATCTCTCACAAGAAGGACCTACTATTTTTCTATATTTCCTGCAACTGCATTCCAAATCTAGTAATTATACGTTGCAAGGTACTTTCATAATTATCACGAATCCAGTCCGCAACAAACTGACTTGGACACTTAAGTTCAATGGTACTTGCCACCTCATCAACATTAGCTGTTAGCTTGCTAAACCAGTTCCTATAAACATGAACACCATACTCGTCTATTAACTTTTTTACAATATCTCCCCATATTCCCTTTGGGAAACTATCCTCTTCTTTATCTTTTGACGCGGTAATGTTAGAAGCTCTTGTTCTTAGGGTTTTATTCTCAGTCACAATAAACTCAAGGTCTTGAATAAAAACAATATCATCACTGCTTGTATTTTCGTAAACAGCTTTTGCTTGGTTAAGTATCACTTCTTTCTCTAGTTCCGATAGTTCTAAAGATTCCGTTAATTGAATTCTAAGCACGTTATTTTTAATTTCTAGGTAAATGTAGCTCTGAAGTAATTTATATGCCTTACAAGGACTTAAAACGCTGACCAACTTCTTCTTAAACTGCCATTCTGGGGTAATGCAAGTTGAGTTTTCTATTACTGCTAAAAACCGTTCTTGTTCCTGAACATACCTATCCTCCGCCGTGAGATTTGCACGTAACCTAAAGTCGATACCACACGTTTTGACGGCGTCATAAAGTTCATGTTCTAAAACCAGTGACATATAGGAAACAAAGCCTTTCCGAGTCTTGAAATTATGATTAGCCAAGCTTCGTTTCTTCGACATTGCAAGCAGTCGCTGGGCTATGAAGTTATTACTAAAGTCTCTACCAGAACCTGAGCGCAAGTCGTCATAGATTCCTTGGTCTAGAAGCAAGCTCATGTCAGCTAAAGATTTTGGTTTAGAATAAAATACTGGCCTAATAATTTTTGCTTTCTGAGGTTTTAGCTCAGTTGCTAATTTAGCTTTTTTTAATTTAATTTCTGAATTTGTTTTTTTCCTGCGTTTGTTCGAGCGGAACTTTCCTACCTTCATCTCAATAACAGAGGTTTGTTGGTTATAACCTGTGTTCTCAAAACAACATTTCTTTTCTGATACCAAGTCTTTAGTTTCAGCTTGAGTATTTGTTTCCTTTGAATTAACCAAACTAGAATTATTACAAGATATAGATTCACGCGCTTGCGTGTTAGATCTATTCTTAATAACCTTATTTTCATCCTTATATATAGAAGTCGGACATTGATGTCCGACTTTAACACTTTTGTAATATTTTGTTTCTTTAAGCAAGAATACAGTGTGCTGGGTAGGTCTTATAGCATAGACATTCTCTAGCTTACCTCTGTATGTTTTAGGTCTCTTCCTCCACTTAGTCTTGAATACATGAGAAGTATTTTTACGAATCCTGCGTAGTTGTCTTTCACAAATATTGAGACGATTACATAGATATTCTTGGCTAAAATATTCTACAGCTTCAGGTGAGTTTTTTAAGAAGCCGTTTATTAGAGCTATATATTCTAGCTCTTTATCGGTTAGAGTTTTGTCTGAAGAGTTATTTTGTTTAATATTATGCCACGAAAGCTTTTCTATGATAAAAAGACCTTCGTTTTGCTCTGAATACCTATCAAGGTAATACTCGGCTGCATTAGGTAGGATTAGTTTTGGAACTAACTGCTCCTGTATTTGTTGTGCGTATACCACATATTTCTCTTTATTAATTAAAATCTATTTACTTTTAACTAACAACAACAAATCGCTTGACTAGAAAGTAATATTTTACTATTCTCACAACTGTCATTAGTGAGTTTGTCGTTAGTTTAGATATAAAAAAACGGTTGACGTCTCGCTACTGCAAAACGTCTTTGATGTTTTTAGAAAAGTTTGTTGAAAAAGCTTCCCAGAATTTTAAACAAAAATTTTTATATTACTGTGTGTATTATCTTAAATCAAATTCTCTCTATAAAAACCTCCAAAATATAATTATATCTATAAAATCTAGTAGAACGCTAACCTTAGCGTCTTTTTTTTGTTTCGTCAAACGAATGTTGAAAAAAGCTAGAAAGCAACTATATGGTATGCTTAATTGATAATATAATTATATTGGTAAGAGAATGACAGATTTTCAAAATTTAGAATTAATTGATAAAGCTATTGATAACTATGCTTTATTTAATAAAACTCAAAAAAATGTATTAAAAGCGTTGATTCGAGTAAACATAGATGGATACTCTGTTATTAGTATAAAAGAATTGTGCCAAAAGGTCAAGGTAACCAATACCCCTATAACAAATGCTATATCTAAACTAGAACAAGATGGAGTGATAGAAGATATTAGACGTAGA
>CAITDW010000160.1 GCA_903891235.1 uncultured Candidatus Saccharibacteria bacterium | reverse complement strand
TTTTAAACTTCTTACTCAAGTAGAAAATTTATAATATAACATGTTCTCTTTATTGATATAGAAACCAAATTGACAGATAATTCTCCATAATTTAGTTCATGACTAAAATGACTGTAATTGTCCAGCGCTAATTGTTTTTATTTTAGCTTTTTTACATACATCATGTCCACACATTGACTGAGAGAATATGCCGAAAACTATATTTCAAATTGATGCGAAAGGAATGCAGACTAATTGTATAGCTATAGGAAATGGGCCAGAATTTTGTTTTATTGTTGGTCCTGGCTCATTTTATCTACGTAGCCTTATTACTAATTCCGATATAGGAGAATTATGTACTTTTATTACTTGTGATTCTCACTGGGTCGGCTATGACGATAGCAATCTTCTTTCATTAGATGACTTACTTGAATTTAATTACGAAATTATAAAAAGCATAATAAAAAAATTTAAACTTAAAAAAATTGGAATGTTGGGATTTTCAGCACCTGCTTGCTTAGCTATTGAGTATATAAAAAAATATCCTCAAGATATTGCTTGGTTACAACTAATTGGCGCCGCTCTTGAGAACCTAGATCCAAAGTTTACTTTTTCAAACAATGTTTTTATGGAAAATGCTTCTAAAGAAAAAATAAAGAAACATGAGTCAGATCAAATGATTCGATTTGCAATAGAGCAAAATGATTGCAATGGAAATTTTTATTATTTCTCAGAAAATGATTATTTTCTAGATTCGGACAAACAACGCCGTTTAAAACCTAACTCAGCTTGGATACTAGAAACAGTATCTTTATACCATAAAGCTTTTTTTCGTGACAGTGAACGGTATCGACAAGCTCTTATTTCTCACTGGGAGAATAATATATTAGGTCAATATATCAATCCGTTTTTCCGAGAACATTTTTTTAAAAATATATTTCCTACTATAAAAGCTCTAGATGGATTAAAAGATTTGGCTAACATATCCTTTCCAATACAAGTATTTGCGGGAAAAGAAGACTATATTGCACCACTTTCACCAAAAACCAAAAAAGAGCTACAGCTAATGCACAATGTCAATTTATTGGAGTATGAAAAATGTGGTCATTATGTTTACATAGAAAATAACGAACAATTTTATTCTGATTTTTATACATATTTACAATCTTGCTCCATAAGATGTTGAAATTACACGGGGTACTATGAAAAAATTCAGTTGCTATATTATCGGAAAAGATAACCTACTAATTGAATGTGGTAAAATATTACTCGCTCATGGTCATAGTATCTTAGGCATTTTTTCCTCATCTATTGCTGTCAGTGTTTGGTCACACGAAAAGAATATTCCATTAATCCATGATTTATCTACTTTTACGTCCATAGTCAGCACAGAAAAAGCAGATTATTTATTTAGCATAATTAACGAACAGATTTTAAATGATAAAATCATTGCGAGTCCTTTACATTTTGCAATTAATTATCACGACTCATTATTACCTAGATATGCTGGCGTACATGCTACATCCTGGGCCATATTGAATGGGGAAAAAAAGCATGGAATTACTTGGCATGTTATGGGAACAGGGATCGATAAAGGAGATATTTTAATCCAGAATACCATTGATATCGACTCTGAAGACACCGCGT
>CAITDW010000159.1 GCA_903891235.1 uncultured Candidatus Saccharibacteria bacterium | reverse complement strand
ACTTCTTCAATTATATACTCTTAGAATTGAATAGCCTAGCAATGTAGATAAGACTAATGGTGCAAAAAATATAAAAATATGATATAATTAAAATTAAGCAAGTGGTTAATAGAACCTCTCCGTCGTTTTAATTTGTACTTAACACCATAAATATATCCTTCGGTTGAATAATATGTACGCGAGCGATATTAATTAAAAAAGTTAGGACAAATAAAATGGCAATGAAATTATACGTAGGTGGTCTCGCATATAGCGTAGCTGAACAGGAATTGGAAGCTGCTTTTTCAACTCACGGTAAAGTTACTAGTGTAGCAATAATCAAGGATCGTGATAGTGGTCAGTCTAAAGGATTTGGTTTTGTTGAAATGGAAAATGATACAGAAGCAAAGGCTGCAATGGCTGCACTTAATGGGCAAGACTTAAGTGGTCGTAAAATTATGGTAAACGAAGCTCGACCTCAAGAAGATCGTCGTTCAGGTGGCGATAGTTACCGAAAATCTTATTAAATACGTTTTTTCTAACTAAAAATATATAAGGACTACCCTTTGGTTTAGTAGTTCCTTTGGAGGTATTTCATGATAAAAATAAACAACCATATTGAAATAGTAAGATCCTCAAACAAATCGTTAAGCTCTATGAGTGAAGTTTCTGCAACAGCTATATATCATAGCCTCTCTAAACATTTTAAGACAGTTGGTATAACGATAGTTAATAATATTATTGATCTAGCTACTTTAGTAGATAAGATGCCTGATCTTGTATTTTTGGGAGTTGAATTTATACCAACCAATCCAGAGTTAGGTATAGATGATCCCGATAAGATATGGATCAGTGATTATCTTGAAGATAATAATATTGCCTATACTGGTTCGAATATGATTGCTCATAATCTACAGAGGAATAAACATCTAGCCAAACAAAGAGTATTGGATTTTGGACTTAAAACATCAGCTTTTTATCTAGCTGAAAAAGACAAAGAACTAGATATTGATAATATTGGCCTAAATTATCCAATGTTTGTAAAACCCCACAATAGAGGTGGTGGACTTGGCATTGATGAAAATTCGGTTGTTTATGACCGCGCATCACTAATTTTTAAAGTTGATTCTATTAGAAACAATTTAAATTCCGATTCTTTAATTGAAAATTACTTATCTGGTAGAGAATTTAGTGTAGCAATTTTAAAAGATTTAGGCTCTGAAGACTATATGGTAATGCCACTCGAATTAATAGCCCCTATAAACGAAAAGGGCTCAAGATTATTAAGTGGCAAAGTTAAGTCTATGGATGCTGAAAAAGTCATTAAGATTGTAGACCCCTTTATAAAGAATGAAGTATCCAATCTAGCTTTAAATGTATTTCATGCTTTAGGAGCAAGAGATTATGGTAGAGTCGACATTCGAATGGATGAATTTAATCAAGCTCATTTTTTAGAGTCCAATCTAATCCCGAGTCTAATTGACAATTATGGATCATTCCCAAAAGCTTGCTTAATGAATATTAATCTAGATTATGACCAAATGATTATTCAAATAGCTAACTTAGGCTTATCTCGCTATGACGATACTTTGTTTAGTGAAACTGAAATCTTTATTGCCGACAATAACGCTCCACTAAAGATACCTAACCCCAACGTACTATTAAGTGGCCAGATATAGTTTTTTATCTACATTATTTTTTAAATAGTAATATGCTTATTAAAATCCAAAGAACAATGTATATTAAACATAAATTACCAAATTTGTGAATAATAGTGTATAGTCTGAACTATTAATATAATCACGGATAAAAATGTCAGAAGTTAATCCACAAAATAGTCAGCTAAGGGAAAGCACCAAAGATTATTTTTATAAAACTGCAGATTTATTACATAAGACTTTTCCTAACCTAACAGCAAACCAATTAACTATGGGCCGTGCTTTAGCTACTGTAGTATCCTCAGAGGCTATTGTGAGGTCATCACATAGAAGATTAAGGATTCCATCCAGCCTAGGCTATATAGCATTTGAACTAGCCGACGGAGTTGATGGTCATTTAGCCAGAATACGCGATATAGATGATAACTCTCCCAGCCTAAGAGGCAACCTATATGATACTATCTCAGATAAAACTGTTGAAACATATAATTGTTTTAGAGTGGCATATAGATCAATCGAGAGTGGCGATAATGTCGGGGCTACGATTAATGTCTTAGCCGGAATAACATCTCCTCTTCCAGCCTTATTTCGTGCCAAGGCTGAAGCTAATAACTTAGTTGTTAAAGAGAATGGGCTCGGTACAAGGCCAGTAAGATCTGCATTGATTGGCTTTAATTT
>CAITDW010000158.1 GCA_903891235.1 uncultured Candidatus Saccharibacteria bacterium | reverse complement strand
GTTTAAAGCTTCAACCCGTATTATTTTACCGTGCATTCTTGATGATATTTGTTCAAACGTTCCGTCCTTGACAATTAAACTTAACGAATCATGAGCTAAGAGCATCGATTCGTTTACATGATGTCTTTCCAATTCTAACTTATCGCTAGTTACAAAGCCGCTTGCCGATAACCCAACCTCAGAATTACCTTTGTTATAATAACCTAACTTAAATCCGCTCTCATGAATAAAATTAACTGCGGTATCGATATATTTTGAAGCTTCTAACTTAAGTCCTTTCGGTGCTACTATATGAATATCTTTACCGATAATCTTGCTACCTAATATGTGCATTTGACCTTCGGTTATTCCATAAAAATGCCCTCCCGCAACTATAATCGTCGGTACGGACTCATGCTTATTAAAGAAATCTTTGAAGGTTTTATTACTATTAATCTTCATTGATCCTTGATTAAACGAGAGCAGACTATATTGTTTTGCATGATAATCGTGCAAATGTATATTATAACCGTCTTTAATTATTATACCTTTACCGGTTTTGAACAATATCTCTTCTTCAGCAAAAATCTGAGCCGCTTCCATTGTTGCTTGATTATCAACAATGATTCGTAGATTTTTAACGTTAATAACGGTAGGTTGAACTGTTTCATAATGATCAAAACTCATGGAATAAGCACCTTTACCGCCATACCACTTTTTTGCCCCTTGAAATTCAACTTGCTTTGTAAAGATCTCCTTTGCCGCCGAGATCTTAAGATCCTTGGCTTTTATATTAAGATTTTCTACTTCGATTAAAGTAGAAACAAACTCGGCTACCTTACCCGCATCAATATTTAAAGTGCCGGCATTGATTCTAGAAACCACCTGAAGTAGTGCGTCTTCTTTGACGGTAGTTTTTCCGCTACATTCATGGTAATGACTTAATAATTCAATAGGAAGGACTCTTATATTATTATCACTAACTAATTTTAAGTGATTCTTGATTGTAAAGAGTACGCCGTTCATTTCTATATCATCGGCAACTATGTATAAATTATCGCTTCTAACAACCGATTGCTTTAATGTCTTGCCGAAATTATGCGTATCGGAACTAATTTTAAATTTACCCTTGGCTTTTACGTCTAAATTACTGCCGGTAAAACTACCGTGAATATCTACATCACCGCCCGCATCTAATACTAAGGTCTGCGCCTTAATGTTGATATTATTATGCGTAGAGTGAGTCTCTATTATCTTATTAGGCGTATTTACTCCAAATAATTTAAATATTCTCGGTATGACTTGTTCTTCTAATTTAGGCAAACCAAACAAAATACTACCTTGCTCGGCATTAATAGCCATTACTTCATAATTAGAAACGTCAAGATCTCTATCTAAAAAAACATCGCCTTCTCTTTGGGTCAACAATACCTTCTTACTACTATAAGGATATACTATATCTATTTTCCCCTTACCTAAATCAATCTTGGTGATTTCGCTAAATTCTAGTTTACTCGGTACTACATGCTTATTGATAATAAGGTCATATGTATGCGGATTATTTAACCAAGGCTTTAATTTTGAAAACACCT
>CAITDW010000157.1 GCA_903891235.1 uncultured Candidatus Saccharibacteria bacterium | reverse complement strand
CAATTTGCTCCGGTTGCACTAGCGGAGCAGTTTGCAGTAGAGCGAACACCTTGGCATAGGGCCTTTGGGTTCCATGGATTTTTTAACTTTGCCTTTGTTTTAAATGATGCAGAGTTCGCAGAGTTTATGCGCTTGAGTGATACACATGTATACGGAGGCTTAGACAGTTACGATCTTGCCTTTGAATTGATCAAGTTAAAGAAGTTTTCAGCTGCCAAAATGATTGGGGAGAGAATTCAATTCCACTGGAAATTCCGAAGGCAGTTTTTGAAGTTAAAACTTATTTTTTTGAAGTTAAAAATATCCACCTAAGCTAGGCATACTGGAGCGCTCGTACGGTTATTAGGTTGATCTTAGGTCTGACAAAATAGCATCCACAATTTTTTTTGAAAAATCACTAATGTCAAATTTTCTTACTTCAGGGCTGAGAAGATACCTCCTAATATTTTCTTGATACTCTTGATAAGCACTTTCGTCTATCATCTTTAGAAACTCATGAACTTCTGCTGTGTTTTTAAAATCTCTTCGATTAATAAAACAATTTGATGGGATATGTTCATTGATTGTTTCTGTTCCCCAGTACACGGGAACGCATCCACTAAAGAAGCAATCAAATAATTTCTCCGTAATATAGTCTGGCAAATCAGCTACATTTTCATAGCAATAAGCAAATTTTGCTTTTGATAGAACCTCTTGCTTATTGGCTATCTCGCCACGAAAGCTAGGAAATGGCTTGTAGCTAAATAACTGAGTTCTGATCCTCTGGATACGGCGGACTAATTTGTTCTTTAGGGTATACGCTCGGAGTGGCTTATCCCAGCCCATGCCGTAAAGGTGAAAATCAGCCGGTTGATTGTCTTCATACCATCTGATTGTTTTGATACGCTCTAAATATAGATCTGAATTTAGAGAGAATGGAAAAGTTTTATTTGAGTTAATGAGGCATGAGAACAATGGGCGCTCATCAAATGTAGAAAAACTTTCTAATCTTATGCGATTAGGTAGGAAAATTTGCGTGACATTTTGGAGGTGAAGTAAATCTCGGTTGAATGTAAAGACTCGATTAAATTTCCTGAGATAGATTAAATCCCCATTTGGGGTGGTGATATAAGGATTCTCAATTGCCATCAGGTAATTAATCCCTTTTGGCAGAGGGCCATATTGACCATCTGAGAATAGATTAAAAATGGTTTGTCTTCCTTGATTTAAATCTGGCGTATTTAATTCAATATTATTTTCAAGAAAAAGTTTTCTGATTAAAGCGGGAGTGTAGCTCGGTTCATATAGGTGTCGACTAAGAGTATCAAATGCAGAATTCTTAAAGCAGTCTACTTGAATAAAATTTGCATATTGTAGAGTCATGTAAATTTAATTGATAAGTTTTTAATATGTAATAAATTATATAGACTTGAGATCTCAATAGAGAGGTCTGGGGATAGTGAAATAAGATAATTCAGGAGTATTTAGTATTTTCATATGAATAGAAATTAAAAAAGAACTTCAAAATGCTGGATCATCAAGGTCTATACCTTGAGTTAACAATATTTTTTGGATAAATATAGGGTTATGTTTGGCCCATGCATGCACCCCGAAGGGTTTTTCTTCATTGCAGCGCTCTGAGCAGATTTCTGGGAATGTCTCCCAAGAGAAATATATTGCCTGCTCAGGAGGAGCTACTGAAAAATCTGTAAATAGTTTAGGAACTAAAACACTCCAAAAAATATCGCAATGCTCAAAATACATTGATGATGCTTCAATCATTAAGCCTGCTTTTCCGATCCCTTGCATTGCTCTATTGAAGAAATATGGCTTTCCTCTAACACCTCTTATTAGATCCCTGAAGATATTAATGAAGGAATACCATCTTTTTTGTGATGATAAAACTCGATTCGCATCTTCGATATTTATCAGTGAAAAACCATAATTCCCCCCTGGAAATGATTCTACTGCACCATGATTATCCTTCTTAAACCATGGGGCGCCTATGTAACTGTATGGTTGCTGACACCAATAGTCTAGATCATCTTTTAATGCAATTGCATCTAACTCATGGATTAGAAGATGGGAATATTTTTGAAATTTTTCAAAGAAGAAGCTGGATATCATTAGCTTGTTATATTCAGCAGGACTACTCATCATTTTTTTAGGCACAAACATCACTGATGCAGTCTTAAGAATATTCATGTAGACATCTAATTTTGTGCCCTCTGGAGCTACTACATATATTTTTCTGAGGCCTAATATTTTTTGACACTGCCTTAGTGAAATTAACTCTATTTGAGTTAGCGTTTCCTTATGAACTGGCACGATAACCACAGGATTGGATGAGGGCGTTAACATTTTGATTGGGCTCGCATAACTTATACTATCTTGATACTATATAGGGTGTCCAAATAAATACTTAAAGTAAATAGCAATGATTTTAGTTACAGGCGGCGCAGGATTTATTGGCGGTAATTTTGTTTTGGACTGGCTGGCCAATCCATCTGCTGAGGGTATCGTCAATCTCGATAAATTGACCTATGCTGGCAACTTAGCCACCTTAGAGCCCATTAAGGATGATTCTCGCCACATATTTGTCCAT
>CAITDW010000156.1 GCA_903891235.1 uncultured Candidatus Saccharibacteria bacterium | reverse complement strand
GAATCGTACACACGCTTGGGCTAAAAGATGCAAAGTAGAGCATGAAAAACAATGGCAAGTATTTCAAAACAATAAACTACCTTACCAGGCACTTTACGGCGTGGTTCAAGGTGGAAGACACAAAGAACTAAGGCAGCAATCAGCTAAATATCTTAGCTCATTAGATTTTGATGGATATGGCATTGGTGGAGTCTTTGAGCCCGAAGAAATATCCAAAACAGTTAAGTGGGTTAATGATATCCTACCAGAAGACAAACCTAGACATCTTCTTGGTATGGGAAATCAGATAAGAGATTTGTTCTTGGGAGTTGAATTTGGAATTGATACTTTTGATTGTATTGCCTTTACTCGTCAAGCCAGGAATGGCAATATCTATACCAAAAAAGGTAGGATTAATATAACTAACCAGCGCTATAAGGACTGCTTTAAGCCAATTGAAGAAGATTGTTTATGTTACACATGCAAAAATCATAAGGCTGCATATATTAATCATTTATTCAAAGCTAAAGAAATTTTGGGGCTAACTCTTGCCTCAATTCATAATGAATATTTCGCAATAAACATGGTTGATAAAATCAGACAAAGCATTTTAGATAATACTTATCACGAACTAAAAAAGAACACTCTGAGAAATTACTGAAAAAAAAGGTTGATATTATAAATATAAGGACTATAGTAAAACTTAAGTAATATAAATTTAATAAGTAAGTTTTCAAGTTAAATAAGGATTAAATAAATGGCAAAAAACAAATTTAAAACAATACTCAGTGACCTTAGTTCAAAAAAACGCTCCAACCTAAGACTATTTGTCGTTATTCTAGTGCTATTAATTCTTGGTATTTCTGGCTACAATATGGCTATAAAGAATGGTCATATTCTTTCTGCCAATGCTTCAGCAGTAGTTGGTGGTGGAGTTGTAGCTATTATTTCCTCGGGTGCCCCCTCGAATAACCTTACTATTAATGATGGTGCTTGGGTATTACATAGCAATGGTACAGTAGACAATTTAGGCACAGCCCCAAATACTGGTAATTTAAGTTCAGTATTGCCTGCCGGATGGTCAATGGTTGGTGGAACAGCTACTCCAGATCATAAAGGCTGGTATGCAGTTTCTAATACAGGCGCCGTATATAACGGAGGTAGTGCTCAGTATAAGGGAGGTATGAATAACGGTACTAATGGCCAAGTAATAAAATACAATGGTAGTATTGTCGGTATCTATCCAACTTCTAATAGCGGCTATTATATTCTTGCTTCTGATGGTGGCATCTTCGCTTTTGGTAATGCTCAATTTAATGGCTCCATGGGTGGTCAAAAACTAAATGCGCCTATAGTTAATATGGCTGTCACATCTAATGGTCTTGGTTATTGGGAAGTTGCTTCTGATGGTGGCGTCTTCGCTTTTGGTAATGCTCAATTTAATGGCTCCATGGGTGGTCAAAAACTCAACCAACCTATGGCTGGTATAGTTGCTACTTCTAACACCAGTTACTTTACATATGCAAAAGATGGAGGAGTATTTGCCTTTGGGGGTTCAACATACTATGGTTCTTTACCTGGAAATGGACTTAGTCGTAATGATGTTGTTTCAGCTTCAGCAACCAATGGCGGGTATTTTATAGCTGAATCTAATGGTGATGTTTACGGATTTGGAAATGCATATCTCACTCAGCAGGCAATAGTTCCACTGCCTCCACCGCCTGCTGGCACTCCTGCTGTAACACCATGCCAACCCGGTTATAGCGGTCCAGGTAACGGAAATTGTACGATAATTATTACTCCATGTGGATCCGGTTCTGTCGGTCCAGGTAACGGAGTTTGTTATCCTGCATCAGTACCTACTCAACCTCCCACTGGAGCAATACCTACGTTTACGGGTTCCTGGACAAATATGTTGGGAGATGAATTTAATGATAAAGTGCTTGGTTGTGGTAGTACTGCAAGTTCAGGCCAAGATAATTTATTCTGTTCAATTGACGGTCCACTTAGCAACCTCAAACTTTGGACCACTGATTCAATAATTCCACTTGATTTTTCTTCATCAAATGTTACTACTTCTAATGGTAATCTAATATTGAAACCAACGACTCTTTGTACTTCTGGTACTCCATGTAGCTATAAATCAGCCGGAGTTACAACTAGTACTAATCTTAATAAGACAGGTTTTACATTTACCCCTAATGATTCAACCACATATGATTTTGAAATTGATGCCTCGTTATCAAATGCAATCGGACCTGGAACTTATATTGGCTTTAACGCAGCCACAGAAATAGGAGGAGCAACCCAGCCAACAACAATTCGTTCCCAAAAAGATTTCATTCTCGGTACTTATAGTTCAAACTTTGGCCTTGAGTTTACTGTCAAGGATTCATATGATATTGCCAATCTACCAAATCAATACACAACTTATATATCTACATTAACTGGGTTTCCCAATGGCTTTGATGCAACCACACTGCATCGTTACTCAGTAGTTGTTTTTTCAGACAGTTCATGGTCTCTATATATTGATGGCATTCCACAAACTTGGGTAGGTAGTAATGGCATTGCTCCTGGTCCTAATTCTAACAGTGTTTATTCTCCAGCTAATGCTATCGCTGGCTCGCAGCCTGATGGATCCTTTACTGACGAAAAACTTCATCTTAACATTTTCGCATCCGTGAATGATGCTGGACTAGGTATACAAACTGCTCCGTCTATTTCTGTAGAGAGAGTCGCAGTCTATGGCTATAATGGCGACATAAGAACTAATACTAAAATATCTGCAATTAAACTTAAGTCTCATGTTGTCAATGGAGGCGGTACAGCCAACGGTACTAACACAATAGTTACTTGTAATGTTCCATCTCTCGGAATCACAGGTACTTCAGCTGATGGCAATAAAAGAGCAGATGTTTGGGCCTACAGAACAACCAATGGTACTAATACTCAGGTTTATGCTAGGGCATACAACCTAGATCCAAATCTAACCGGTAATCTGTTAGGAATAGTACATGTCGGTAGTGCAAAAGCAAACCCTCAGCTACTACTTAATATAAGTAAATGGAATCCTAATGCTATTGGTCTAAGTGATTCAAATAACTCTACTACATACGGTACAGTAGTAACGGCTCAGAAGAATTTTGTAAGCTTCGCAATAGGTTCTGCGCCATCTAGGTTGAATCAACCATTGTCCCTCCTAACATTGAAAAAAGGTAAGACTATTCAAGATGTAAATAAGCTACCTGACTGCACAAACCAATTACCTAACTATACAAAATAAAATCCAATCTAAAAAAGAACACACTGAGAATGAACCACTCTAAATTTAATTATTTATAACGGTTCAATCATACTAGTACGGGCTTTGATTTTGCAAAATCTCTATTTTTGATATATATTGTTTACTAAAGCATAAATATTTTAGGGAGTTCTTAATTAGAATAAAATTTATGAATATTAGATCTAATAAATTTAGACCAAAAACTAACATAACCTTTAAACTAGGATTTTTTGGAGCAATAGTAATTATAGGATTTTTTGGAGTTCATTTACTATTTAGGTCACATGCTGCAGTGTCTTTTCCGACGACTGCGTCCCTACAGAATATGTGTGGAGTTACGAGTATTTATGATGCTTCAGCATATACCCCTCCTGTGGGTCAGGCACCCTTATCATATGCCGATGGCAGTAATACAATTGCTGCATATCCAAAGTTTTTAGCTGCAGAAGGTGGCGCCTATCAGCCAGGAGGACTAGAGGATTTTCACATTCAATCTGTCGGCGGAAACCCATATTTATTTACAATGAACTCACCTAGTTCTACTTCTGGAAACATACCCACTCTATCCATTTCGGCTCTTTCTAATCCAGCATCTATTTTGCTAACTTTTCCATTAATTAATATGGGTAATAATGCCTATCAATTTACCGTTGATCCTTCGGGCAATATATATATCATGTCTTGGTTCGCAACTGGAGGACCATCAACACCAGTACTTTATCAGTACTCTCCTTTCTCAGGCAGTACTCTTAGCACTAACACTTCTCTAGCTGCTGCTCATACAATAAATCTATCTTACAACCCTAATGGCGGTGTTTTCGGCTACGTGAACTCAAGCGGAAGCTTCACAGTAGGCCTTGATCAAAGTATTACCAACCAGGGTTCAAGCCAATATAACGCAGTTGCTACAGCACAGCTTTATAATACTAGCTTGGCAAATATTGGAACTAACAATATCGATGCTCCAAATGGTAATCAACAGGCAGCTAACGGCGACTTAACCTCAGTAGATAATGGAATGTTGTATGTTTACACAAATTCTGGTCAACTAAAATTCTCAATGGGTACCGGTAATAGTCCTGGAACGTCGCTCAGCCTAGCTAGGGCCACTTCAGCTATAGAAAACACTGACGGCACCTATGACATAATCGGCTCATCGATGGGGACTTCTAAGTTTAGCTCTAATGGCGCATACCTTGGGTCTTCGCCAAACTTCAATGATCAGAATAATGCCAGTAATACTATGGGAGTTAATCCAGAACACCTAGTTCAGTTCAATGGTATTGACTACTACTATTCCCAGGGTCTTAACGTGTGGGCAACAGCCGCTAACAATCACACACCAGGAATATTTAGTATCACTCCTGCAGAACTAGCAATTTATACTGGATATCCACAAGGAACAAATGGCGTTCTAGGTCTTGGAGCAGGCTTGACGACTCAAGCTTCTATAACAGGATCTAAGGCAGCTAACAACTTCTTCCCATCTGGCACCTCACCGAGCGTTAACTTAGCTCTCTATCCATGGTGGTCAAGCAAAATAGCTAATTTCACAATTACTTATGAAGTGAGAACTATGGCTCAAATAGAGGCAAATCAGCCAGGAACAACACAAACAGTAACAGTTCCAGCACTTAGTTCATCTGCTCCTTCATATATTCCGTTGAATTTAACCGGAAATACAACTCCAGGCGCTTATGAGGTTAGTGCTCATATATCTAGCAGTGGAAAAACTGTCGGCTCAGATTGTTTAGACTATTCGGTAGGTGCTCCTGGGGTTGCGTATAATCCAAGTGGTGCTAACTTTGGAAATCCTGTTGAGCAAGCTCATGAGCTTGGACAGAACTTTGTTAGGTCGGAAATAACTCTAGATGGCTGTCTTACTAATGCAGCATTAAATGCGGCTGGATATAACAGTACTGCAAACACATTCTCCTCGATGCCAGTAGTAAACTGTTCTGCAACAGGCGACACAGTTTCTGGTCAAAACAACGTATTATCTACTGCTAACTCGGACGCAGCTCTAGCTAAACAGTATGGTATTAAATACATGGTGGATATTGATGGGAATAATACTGGTCAAGATTATTCCCTTACTAATTCTCAAACTTCATCTTGTCCAGGCTATGCGGGAACTATGAATATGTTTCAATGCGCTGTATACCAAATGGCTACTCAGATAAAATCAGTAACATCATGGGAGGCAATGAATGAGTTTAATACTAACGGCAATGCATCTTTCTTCATTAACAATTATTTAAAGCCAGTCTATCTAGCAACTCAAGCCGCTGGTATAACCAACGGCGAAACAGAACAAGCCGTAATTGGCTCACAGCTTGCAGGACAGAAGGGTTCTGCCTATCAGTGGTCACAACTTCAAGCAGCTGGAGGCTATCAATATGGAACTGCAATAGATAACCACCCCTATGTAGGCGATAATAGGTCATTTGAAGATAACGGTAGCGTTATACCTTCTATTTATGCAACACCAACCGAAGCTGCTGGAGGCTATGGCGTATTGCAGCAAATTCAGGCGGTTGCTGGTGGCTTACCTATCTATGACTCTGAGTTTGGAATATGGCAAAGTGGACCAGCATCTTATTACCAGCAAGGCAATATTTTGGTTAGGGGAACAATCATGCAAAACTCCATCGGTTCGACCAATGTATATGTTTTTCAGAACAGCGGATGTTACAAGGTTGATAATCTTAATTGGGGAACTATTGGTTGTGGCCATGATAATGGTGATGCACCAGGAACGGCCGCTCAATACACAATGCAGCACATGCTTGATGGTGCTACAGTTTCAGCTAATAGAGTATTTCAACAATGGCTACCAACAGGTTTGCCTCACACCTATGCTGCTGTTTATGGTCCTTCAGGCACCGACACAGGATCAGTTGTAGTTGTCTGGTCGGATGACTATCCAACTCAGATTATTCCTAAACTATCTAGTGGTGGTTCAATGAATATAACTAGTGAGTATGGTGCTGCTACCACTCTTGCGAATGCTAATCCTCTTAATATTAACGGATCTGTTCAGTATATAAATATTCCAGCTGGACAGACCATATCATTTGCCCCAACTGAAACTTATGGATCTAATTTAGCACTAGCATCAAGCACAAATAATGTAACTGCCTCAGCTTCTACTACGGCAAAATCTGGTAGTTGTAATGCTAGCAATACGGTTCTTGGATTAGACGAAGTTAATTATCTCCCGGGGTGTGGCTACTCTCAAACTTATGGCTGGGCTCAGGCTCCTGGCGATGCTAGCCCAACGCTAACCGTCTCTCTTCCTTCCCCTCAGAATATAGATAGATTATTTATAGGTTCATCCACTATACATTCTGTAGATGATAACCTGCGCGGATTTACAGTCCAGGTTAGTGGTGACGGTGGAAATACCTGGACAACAGTTGGTACCGTCAACGACAATTTTTTCCAAAGAAACTTTAGCTTCACATTTAAAGCACAGCCAGTCAATAAGATACAAATTATTAATATGACACCAAATTTCTCAGGCTATGCTGGTGGCCTAGCTCCGGTATTTTGGCCAACTGATGCTACTAGTCTTGCTAATGCTTCTGCCTCTTGGTATGGTACTGACACAATATATGATGTCGAAGCTTATGGCCCGGGACAGGGGGCAGCAACTACTCCACCAACTCTACCTAATGCCCCAACAGGTGTGATTGCAACCGTCAAATCAAGTACATCTGTCGGATTGTCATGGACTGCAGCCACTGAGCCCACCGGATCCACTAACTCAATCTCAGGATATAACATATTCCGTAACGGGATACAGATTAACACTGCTCTAATAACTGGCACATCCTTTAACGATACATCTCTCACAGCTGGCACAGCCTACGCCTATACAGTTCAAGCTGTAGACAATGCATCACCTGCTAACTTGTCTGCTCTTTCAAGCCCAGTTTCAGTAACAACATACCCTAAACCGTCAACTCCAACTCTTTCAATAACATCATCTACAAGTAGCCAGGTAAATCTTAGTTGGACAGCTAGTAGTACTGGAACAAATGCTCCAGTTATAGCTGCTTACTACCTAACTAGAACTAATGGCACAACTGTTACAAAGTTCACTGTTAACTCACCAAGCCTAACATTCTCAGATGCTAGTGTTTCTCCATCTACTGCATATAGCTACACAGTCCAAGCTGTAGATACTGTTGGAGATCTATCTGACATATCGACAATAAGTAGCGTAACCACACCTAATCCTCCAGACACCACAGCTCCTAGTGTTCCAGTTATATCCGTAGGATCATCTTCTTCATACAACAGTGTAGTTGTTAACTGGACTGCAAGTACCGACACAGGTGGTTCAGGACTAGCTGGCTATACTCTATATAGAAACAATGTAGCTATTGGATCATTCGGTATATCAACTCTCTCATATACAGACACCACAGTCTCACCATCTACTGCATATAGCTACACAGTATCAGCTTCAGATAACGCATCTAATACATCTGCTCAATCTTCTCCTGCTAATATAACTACTCCAGCTAAGCCAATTGTTTATCCAACTAGTCCAACTAATGTAGCCGCTACTGCTGTAAGCGCAACATCAGTTAGTCTTACCTGGTCAGCAAGTACTGACGTAGGTGGCCCAGGAGTAGCAGGTTACTACGTACAAAGAACCAATCTAACAGCTGTTAATACAACCGCTACAACTATTGCCTCAACTACTAGTACTAGCTTCACTGACAACTCAACAACTGATCCTACAAGTCCACCAACTGGTGCAACTAAGTATTCCTACCAAGTTGTAGCCTATGACTCTAGTAGCCCTGCTAATCTATCTCAACCATCAGCCGTAACTACAGCCTCAACAGTAACAACACCAGCACCACCACAAACACCCAACCAACCACAAGGTCTAACAGCTACTCCATTTAGTACTACACAGATTAATCTTGATTGGTCAGCTACAGCTAATACAACTAGTTACAACATTTACCGAGTAGGCATAACAACTCCAATAGCCAGTAACATAACTACAACTAGTTATGGCGTGACTGGTCTTACAGCCTCTACAAGCTACAGTTTTTACATAGTTGCGGTAAACTCAGTTGGTTCATCGACTGCCTCAGCTACAGTCTCTGCAACAACACTAGCTGCTACAGTTGCAACAACAGTTACTCTAACTGGCATAGTTACTGACAAGGCTACTGGGAATCCGATAGTTGGTGCAGTTATTCGATCGGGTAAGAATGCAGGATCTAATGGTGGAGCAGTGACTGCTACTACCAATTCACAAGGAGTTTATACATTAAGCGGTATGTCACCTAAAAGAACGCACTATTATTACTTCTCAGCTACTAATTACTCAACTTTACAGGTAACTAAGTCATATCCAGCTGGTACATTCAGACTTGATGGATCGTTAACTCATCTATAAGATAGATAAAGCACTATATTATGGAATTACCAATAAACAATTCGGAAATAAATACTAATAATAATCAGAGCCAGCCTTCTAAGAATCTAGCTTATCTTCTGCTAGTTGTACTCATTATCCTAATTATTGGTGTGATTTGGGTAATCGCTTCCAATAAATCTAAGCCCACAACAGTAACAATTTCCAAAACTGTTCAGCTTAAACCCGCAGTAGTTTCTTTAACTAGCAATGGATTTGTTCCAAAAACACTATCAATTAAACTTAATCAATCAGTAATATGGACAAATAATAGTTCGGCTATTCACTTGGTTGCGACTGATCCATATCCAGTAGATAATGGAATTAAAGGTTTCAAGAGTGGAAACCTCAATCCGAATGATACATATTCTTTTGTTTTTTCAAAAACTGGTACATATACATACCATGATGATTTGAACCCTTACAATTTCAAGGGAGTGATAGTCGTCAAAAACTAGGGATTAATATTAGCAATAATGGTTTGCCAAACTATAGTATTATCATCAATGTTAGGCAAATTCCATTCGTTACTTATTAATACCTGACCCATTGTGGCGCCAGTGATTGGAGATGCGGGATTTGGCACTGCACCAGGATAATCTCCCCACCTACAAAATAAAGCAGTTGAAGTTGAACATGTAAAGTCTACGTCAGGACCAGATGATTGCTTTATTAATTGCATTGGCGACTGTGGTTGGCCATTGACTATAGCAATAACATCAATTGCAATATAACTATTTATCGAAGAGGAATTGAATGTAATAACTGCTGAGTTTCCAAAATGGCCTTTGCCTTTTATATAAACTCTATCTGGAGAAATTGCAGAATTAAAGATATTTAAATTTGGATCGGATATTGTGCCAGTTTGATAAAGCGTTGATAAAGCAGGATTGATCTCATACCAATCCACTTTAGTCCCGGCGCCACCCGCATCAGTCTGAGCCGTCCAAAGAGCATAGCCATTGACTCTAGGATCAAAAGCCATAATGGTTTGCGCTAGGTATGTTTGGGTTTCCAGTGGAGGTACTGGGTTACCAGCAATAGATTTTCCTGCTTGAGTGGCATATTGCGGAAATGTGTAGCTAGGTATTATAACTGAAGTGGGCAAGCTAATATCGACTGAATTAGTAGTCGTGTTATCTGAAACGCGATATTCAGTTAATGTATTACCAGAAACATAACTTGGTACACCTACTACATAACCTGTACTTAACGGATCAACTTGTTTAGCCGGAGTTGGCATCCATGGAGAAGAAATACCATCTGGATTTTTTAAACTCTGAATTCCACTGTTGAGAGTAGAACTAGCTACACAACCAGTGCCAGCAGGTGGTTTTGCTATATATGCAAGATCTGAGCCTTGCATATAATTTGTGTAAAGAGCGTATCTATTACTGCTTATTAGTAAGAAATTTTTAGTGTCACCTAGATTTTGTCTATCTGGAAAATATGTTGATCCATAATTGAAAGGGTTAAAATATGTACAAAATGAAGTGGGACTTTTTGGGTTCGCAGTTTTGCTGTAGCCCCAAGCAATTCCAGGTTGGCCAACTCCATTATTATTAATGAATTCGTAATAACTAAAGTAGAACCTGTTAGTTTGGCCATCCCATAAAATCTGAGGATCACCAGTGAAAGTATTTGGAGTATTTATGAGGCTTGCAACTGTACCTGTCTTAGTAATACCGGTATTGGTATGAATTAAATATGTTCCATTCAATAGCTGAATAGTTTCAGTTTTGTTTGCAGCTATAGTTGGGCTTGGTGGTGAGTCTAGCTGGTTATTTGATCCAGCTAATGAAGATATTACTGTGGGGGTTGGTGATTGGGTGACAGATGTTGCAAAACCAGTTTTTGAAGAAAATACTATAATTAAAATAGAGAGCATCAGTAGCATTATGCTCACTGACAATTGGCGCACTAGATCAAATAATCTCCTTGCCATAATATTAATATTAT
>CAITDW010000155.1 GCA_903891235.1 uncultured Candidatus Saccharibacteria bacterium | reverse complement strand
ATAAATTGTTCTTCTTATTAGTCGGTAAAAAAGATGCAAAAAGACTCGAAAGTTTTCTGCAAGCAGGCTTTAGACCTTCAAAAAAGATTGATTTAACTACATTGGCAAAAAACCTAACAAGTAAAAACGAAGACGTCTTAACTGTATTGTCAGCTTATGAACTATAGCCTTTTTATTCTTGTAAGAAAAGTTTCCGCACTAATACCAAGTCCCTATATCGATCTCGTGCGATATTCCCATTAGTAATTTCTTACATATTGATTTTGGCCATTTTGGGTTTTTAGATAAAAGCTCTTTTAGAGCATCTTTCTTCAAACTGACCGAAAACTCATAGTGCGGATGCCTAATTTTATCCTGTCCTTTCGGGCAATATTGCTCTTTTGGAGTTTCTATTGCATATTCCCCATACAAAGTTGCTGATAATGTCCAGTTTCCTTTTTTTGAAGCTTCGCCGATTAGTTGTGTTATTTTAGCAACATTCAGATTGAGCAATTCCTCAAGTTGATACTTATCCATTCTTTTTTGACTCATATTACCCCTTTTAATTCAAAACCAATGCCATAAGCTATTTGCGTTATAGATCTAGCATAATTGCTAATAATCCGATCTTCAACCATGCTACTACTAGCCTTCAGTTCGATAGTCTTTGCAACCTCGTCTACCTTAGCCGTTAGCTTGCTAAACCAGTGTTTATAAGTATCTACGCCGTATTCAGCAATAAGTTTTTCCAATACTTCCCCCCAAACCCCTTCCGGTAATCTCAAAGGCTCAGGCTCTTCCCGACAATGAGTATTCGAATTATCAACCTTTGCAATGTGCCAATCGTAAGCTGGTTTTTCTACAACAAATTCTAAATTCTCAATAAATTGATACGAACCCCTAAAATCAGCTCTTTCGTAGGTTGCCTGTACTTGGGCTAATATGAGTGATTTTTCGTGCTCAGTGATGCTTAAAATGCGGTTTAGGTGTATTTGAACAGTGCGGTCGCTCACTTTGAACTTAATGAAGCTCGATAATAGCTGATACGCTTTAGTTTTCTCAAGTGCATTAGCCAGCTTCGCCTTTAGCTGATTCTCGGGACAAACACGCCGTATCGCCTCTTGTTCAATATCTGTTAAAAACTTCTCAGCAGCATCATCTTGTTTATCTTCTTCAGTCATGTTTGACCTAAGTCGAAAACCTTCACCAGAAGTCTTTACCGTATCGTGCAGCTCATGCCTCAAAGCCAGCGACATATACGAAATAAACCCAGCTTTATACCTAAAACTAGCCGTTATCGCGGGGTTTTTAGACATTGCTAAAACTTTCTGTGCAATGAAGTTATTGCTAAACTCACGGCCAGATTTAGAACGTAGTTCGTCACACATCCCTTGGTCTAGTAATGAGTGCATTTCCCCTAAGCTCTTGGGCTTAGAGTAAGAAACTAACTTAATAATTTTTGCTTTCATGCTTGAGTTTGTCGGCTTCTTACGTTGGTTGTCTTTACGCTTCTTCACTCTTCGATTCTTTACTGGAGTTTCCTCGGTAGGTACATTATCGACAATTATCCTTTCTTCTGCTAACCACTCTTTTTGCTCTTCAACAAGTTTTGTCGATTCCGTTTGAATAGAAGAATCAAAATTATTATAAAAATTAGATCCGTGCGCTTGCGCATTAGATCTATATTCTTTTATATTTTCATCCTTATATATAGAAGCGTGTGGAAAACCACACGCTTTAATACTTTCGTAATATTTCCACGAATTGTCTAGTATATCCCTACCATTCGAGGTGTATTGAAAAACGATAACATTCCGCCTTATCACACCATCAATCTTTACAAGCTTTCTCCACTTGCTATGAAATATATGAGCAAATTGTTTTCTCAATTGAAGTACCTGCCATTTCTGACAATCAATAATGTCGTCAATTGCATCATATGATAAATAAGCCTTTCCACTAGGTGAGCTATTTATCATATTCTTGATATTACCCATTAGAGTTTTTGCTTTACTTGAGAGTGTTTTAGCAGAGTTGCAATTACGTAAGATTATATTCCAGTCGTGTTGGGTAATAGTAAACTTAGACTTCTTTTGTTCTGAATTAAAGTCGGTGTAATAGACTTGCGCGCTTTTAATGATAGGTCTAGACCCCAGAGGGTTTAACTCATATTCTTCATTTTCAAATCGGCTTTCTTTTTTTAAGTTTTTCATTCTATTTTCTCCTGGTTTGTTTCACTCAGAAGATTTTCTTATCTAACGTTTTGCTGAGACTCGGTAAATTTCTACTTATTTTGTAGAGTTACTAAATTCAGTGTTGACGATTAGATTATGAACGTTTAGAATAATACTTGAAATAAAAGCTGCTCGCGTTATTTCTGTGTTCTCTGACACGTTCTGAAAATCCTCTGAGTGTTGTTTCTTACAATTGACAAAATCTATGGTACGACACTCGGTTGAGGTTTGCAGTAAAAATTTATTTTTTATTAGCCAACCCATATTTTTTTATTTTTTTAATAATTCTAAACAATATCCGTTATCTATAGCTTCTTTTTCATCTTCGGCTATTTTTACAAGAATATCCCTAGCCAAGATAGTAAACCTGTTTTTAAATCGATAGGTCATGTCTTTAATTTTTTCGATTTTTTCTTCTTCAGAGATTGAATCCATCTCTTGAATATCGCCGACAAGAATACCGTAATCCTGTAATAGATTACAATGTACATAATCTTCTGGCATTATTTTATATATTACACCTACTAAAGGACTAATTGAATTAAGGATATATTCATAAGTAAAATCATTGCTTAATATTTTATCACAAAACTCTATCGCCTTAAGTTGTTCTTTATTAGTTAGCAGTTCTTTTATCATCACAAGTTCTAGAGATAAGCAAATTTATTTTCTTAAGCATGATTATTACCTATCCTCTTGCAAAGGGTTAAATATTATTTTTAATTTTTGCGCAACTGCGGGTAAATTGTTTTCAACAAGTTTATGAATTTCTTCGTTAGACAATCCTTCAAATGCAGGATGTTTTGTCATTGAGGACCTTATTTGCCACAGAAACTTTTGACAACTCTCGTTTTCGGGGTTAGTAAAGCTATCTATTACATAATCTATAGTATCTAAATTGTGATTTTTATATTCTTCCATAGTTTTATCATTAGATAACTGAGCGTATACTTCTTCTGCTTCTTTTTGTCTACCTAAACGCTCTAGAGTAACAGCTTTGCTGTATAAAGCATTTTTATTATCTGGCGCGTACTGAAGAGCTGTGTTGTAGGTTTCCAAAGCTTTTTTGTGTTTATTTAGCTTCCCCAAAATAGAGCTCTTATTTATATAACTATCAACATAATCAGGCTCAAGTTTAATAGCCATATCAAAAGCATCTAAAGCTTCTTCATAACGACCTTGTTTACCAAAAGTCATTCCCTTACCTAGATAACCATCAACATAATCAGGCTCAAGTTTAATAGCCATATCAAAAGCATCTAAAGCTTCTTCATAATTTTTTATCCTATCACTAGCAAGTATCATCCCTTTTGCGCCATAGGCTTCGGCATAATCAGGTTTTAGCTTAATTACCGTATCATAAGATTCTAACGCTTCTGGGATTTTTTCCATCATAGCAAGGGCGTATCCTTTAGCCCTGTAAGCTTCTACATAGTAGGGATCTATTTTAATAGCTATATCAATAGCTTTTAGAGCCTCAGGGTATTTGTTCATCTGAGCAAGCATAAGACCCTTTCCAGTGTAAATTTGTGCACAATATGGATCTATTTTGATGTTTATATCAAAATCTTCTAGTAGTTTGCAGCGTTTAAATAGATCAACTTCATCTAACTCGTACTTTTTTGAATACGCATCATTGGTACATTTACAAACTATAAAGAATAGTATAATACAAACAAACGTAATAAATGGAATATCAGAACGATCTATATTAGGAGTCATTTAATTACCTTTTGACTCAAGGACGATGGGGTAGAGGACGAAGAGTCAGGCTTTTTCTTTTTTTCTTCTTCCTTTTTTATATAATCTTCAATAGTTCTAATGCCCAACTGATCATATAGTTTTTTTGCTTCTTTTTTTTTCCTACATCTTGTAAAGTTGAAG
Source organism: uncultured Candidatus Saccharibacteria bacterium (assembly GCA_903891235.1). Taxonomy (GTDB): domain Bacteria; phylum Patescibacteriota; class Saccharimonadia; order Saccharimonadales; family UBA4665; genus CAIYEO01. Next base: position 15,364 of record CAITDW010000155.1, on the reverse strand, counting down.
CTTTTTGATAAAGGGTATCTTTATCGTTTGGTTTATATTTCAGAGCAATGTCATAATTTAGTAACGCCTCCTGATATCGCTTTAATTTATTAAGAGTATATCCTTTATCTTTATACACTTCTGCATAGTCGGGGTTTAACTTAATTACTATGTTGTAAACCTCTAGCGCTTCTTGGTATTTTTCCATTGCAGCAAGTATCGATCCCTTAGTAGCGTAAGCTTCTGCGCAATTAGGATTTAGTTTAATTACCATATCATAAGCTTCTAATGCGCCTGGATATAATTGAATGCTAAGTAAGCATTTACCCCTAGCTATATATTCATCTATTGAATTAGCACTTGCTTTTATAATTGAAGCGCATTTATCAATAATTTTTTCATCCCATAAATAAGCATATAATTCCCCTGATTCCTTCAATCTTCCCATATCACTTAAAGTTACAACTTTACCGTATAGAACATATTTATCATCAGGTTTATATTTGAGAGCCGTATCGTATGTAGCCAATGCTTCTTCATGCCTCTGCAACCTATTCAGAGCATAGCTTTTATTTATATAAACCTCGATATAATCAGGCTTAAGTTTTATTGCTGTATCGTATGTAGTCAACGCTTCTTTATATCGTTCTAACCGACTAAGTGTATATCCTTTTGCACGATAAGCTTCTGCATAATCTGGTTTAAGTTTTATTGCTGTATCGTATGCGGCTAATGCTTCTTCATATCGATTTATCTCGCTAAGTACGTCTCCTTTTGCGCCATAAGCTTCTGTATAATCAGGCTTAAGTTTTATTGCTGTATCGTATGCGGCTAATGCTTCTTCATATTGTTTGGACATAAAAAGACACTGTCCTTTATTAAGGTGAGCTTGGTAATTTGTGTTATTTACCTTTAATATAGCATTACATAATTCTATGCATTTATTGTATTCGCCATTTTTAAATAAGCCGTACGCCTTATCTAGTTTTAATTGAGCAGCATTCTCGGCATTAGCACAACTGCATACGGTGCAAAACAAAATAATCTGTATTATTAAAGAGATACGCAAATTTATTTTCTTAAGCATGATTATTACTTATCCTCTTGCAAAGGGTTAAACACTATTTTTAATTTTTGCGCAACTGCGGGTAAATTATTTTCAACAAGTTTATGAATTTCTTCGTTAGACAATCCTTCAAATGCAGGATGTTTTGCTATTGAGGGCATTATTTGTCCTAGAAACTTTTGACAGCTCTCATTCTCGTGATTAGTAAAGTGATCTATTACATAATCTACACTACCTAGATTGTGAAGAGGGGATAGTTTTTGGCCTCTATATAAAGCGTCAGAAATCACTAACGATTCATGTCTACCTACACTTACTTTTAAAATTCCACCAATTACATGCGACTGCGTTTCTATATTATGTACCTCTTTTTGCGAAGGAAGTATAAAATATTCTTGATCCTTATGGATATTGGATATTATTTGTTCTTTCTTAAGGTCGCTATGCATGTTAGAAGAGGTGATTATTTTATCTTTACCGCTGACTTCAAATTTCTTAACTATTCGTTTTTTATCTACGCCATGTTCTTGTGCAATAGCTTCCGGATCAGTTCCATAGACCTTTTTATTTGAAAGATTAAGGAAGTTTCTTATTCCATTGACTATATCGCTGTCAATAAGAGCAAGCGCTTTCTTTTTGTTAGAGAAGATATCTAGATTGATGTTATCATAAGAATTTTCCATGACATCAACTGAAAATAGTTTACCTACTTGTTTGCCAGAGCTATTAATAACATTGGTACTTGATTGAATTTTAAGCACATCAGCAGCTTCTGTTTTGTCTTTACCGTACATTTCGTAAGCTATTTTTTGGTCAGGAGGTGCATCGTAACCTATAACTGGAGTTGCGGTTTTAATACCCCATAACGTGGAAAGTGTAGCTCCTAATGAATGCCCAGTGGCAATATCAATCCTATCAATTTTGTGCTTCAATAGGGCTAGTTCTACAAAATGCTCAAGAGCCTTTAATTGCTCTATCGGCGGTTTTTGGAAAGCGATTTGTATGTCCGCTTTAACATCACCTAAAGATTTGATCTTAGATTTAGGATCGAAATCAGTCCCCTTAATAACCAAAACATGAATACCATCTTTTTCTAAAATAGCCCCTTTAAACCCACTTATACTAAATCCAGACTCTGCAACAACTCTATATCCCATTTCGGTTGCTATTTTTGCAAAGTCTTTCTTGTAGATTTCAACACTAAGTTTTGAATATTCATTTATCTCTTGCCTTAAAAGGCCATCACCAGAACTGACACCAACCCCATATCCGGCCTTAATATAATTTTCTATAAGGAACTGTTCCTCTAATTCGTTATTAAGCTTTGAACCCTCCGACAAGGCTTTCTGAAGACCTGTGCGCTCTAGTACAAACTCTAGTGCATTACTAACAATCGGACTCATGATAGGCGATATAATACCGCTAGCAACCATACCGCGCATACGATTGCCTACATTACTTGCTACATTACCTGCTAGTTGTTCTATCTTGCCGTCATATTCTCCTTTGGCAGCTAGTTGTAGATTATCGTTTAAGGACGACAAAATATTTAGGAGGCATTTAAGGTTAAACCTATCAGTATTTATCATTTCCCTAAGTGCGCCAAAATCTGATCCATAATCGACCGTATTATCGTTGTTTTGAACAATTTCTTGTAACTTAAATTCTTCCGGTTTTGTCTTTAGGTCTTTCTCTAGGTTAGTACCGGTAATTTCTTTCAATCCACCTTTAAATTCAGGCTTATTTTCTATTGTTGCAAGTAATAACTCCAATTTGTCCGAATCGATCTTAAAATGATTATTATAAATCCCTTGGTTGAGTAACTGCTCCGTTATCAACTTAAATTCCTTTTTATTGATTAATGTAGTTTTAGTCTCAAGATAAACCGTTGTCTCGGGCAACGTATTATGAACTTGGTGAATTTGTGTCGGGATTTCAGAGACTAGTATAGATTCTAATTCTTCAATCGCCGCAAAACCACTACCGACGGTAAGACCGACGCTACCGATTTGAATAGCCGTAGATATATTTGAGCTATTGGCTAAAGAAGAGCTTTTCACCGAGGAAGTTAAAGTATGAGTTAATATATTCTGGGCAATACTGGTAAATCGATCCTCTTTTTGGTTGAGTAAATTATCGATTTGTCTCTGTAATTGAGGAATGTATCCGTGGAATTTCGGGTTTAACGTATCAATAACAATCATCTCACGCAAATTTTGCTTATTTCCTTGCTCCTGGAACAATTGCCTTATTTTAAATTCAAGGTCTTTTTGCGCCCCTTTGATAGGCTTTGCCGCCATTCTTTCAACGCCCATAACGGCAAACTTAACAAGCTCGGTGGTTACAAGACGCTTACCGATCTCATAAGCAACTTGGCGTAAAGTCAGCTCTTTGGCTACAACTGCAATCTCCGTAGTTTTTAGTGCCTTAGCCGTTTTAGCGGCATTTATTTTACTACTTATTCCTGCCGTAATTAGGTTCACGGCAAGGTCAATACCTTTGGACGTTGCCCATTGGTTCATATCAACGCCTTGGCCTTTAAGAGCGTGCTGCATACCGGTGATTATATCACCTGCGCCACCGACTGCTAGACCGATACCGAACTCTGCGGCAAATCCTGCGCTTCCTACCGCTACGACAACGCCGACGATAACTTGAGCTATGCCGATAATTGCAACTAAAGTGCCGGAGAAATGATCTTTATCTAATTTTTGTGAGGTAACGTCGAATATATGCTGCATACCGAAATTAGCATATTCCTCTATATCTTTTTGTGAGACTATTCCTCTGAATAATTCATTATAAAATTGTAAACTATCATCCGCTACTTTGATTTTACTTTTGCCAGGATCGTTGTGATCTCGTAAATAGTCGATATTTTTTGTGATATTACTTTGCGTAGTAGTCAGCAAACGTAACTTATTATCGATTTGTTTAGCCAGCGGCGTTCCTTCGCTCTCAGACCCCAGGGAAAGAATAGCACTTTGTAACTGCGGCATTGCTATATTTTCGATTTGATGTAACGCATTCTCAAAATGAAATAATGCCTGCCCTGCTTTTTCTACTCTTTCTTGAGCGGCTTTATTTGACGTGCCGTTTATATCACCGCTACGCAGGGTACTATAAGCACCTAAATAATGTGCTTGATAAGAGAAATTATCGTCTAATTGCGCAGCTTGCTTTAATAAGTCGCACGGAAGGGTGTAATTGCCGTTTACGCCTAATTTGTTAATTGCAATATTAGTTAAATATGCAGGATTAACCATAATATTATAGCAATTCTTATCACCGTATTTCTCAAATATATCGATTTTAAATTCTTGGAACGCTTGCTCTATGGAGTTCCTACCTTCCACCTTGTTAATATCATAAGTTTTCTTAATTCTGCTGAGCCAGAAACCCCACAAATCCTCAGCTTGCATTAACTTTTGCTTATTCGGATCAATAATCTTTAGCTGTTGATAAACTTCGTAATTAAAACGCTGAAATAATTCATCCTCAAAATTTATTTTTTCTAATAAGTCGGTTTTAGTAGTGCTAACATTTTGCTCTTCATTTATGTCCCGTAATTTCTTTAATTCGTTTAAATTAGCTCCCGTAGTATTATGTACTATGAGTTCTGCTGAACCCTTATTTCCCTGGCGGCTAGTTCTACCGAAGGCTTGATCTTGAATACGTAAATTAGACGGGAGGAATCCAACAATTACATGCAATCCACCCGCTTCTTCTACTGTCTTACTAGTTAATATATCCGTACCTCGACCTGCTAAATTTGTGGCAACGATAATGTCACCGCTATCGGCTTTGCCGTCAAACGTGCTATTTTTTGTATCACTACGCAAATATTGTTTTATCTTGTTATCAGGATAACCTATTTCTTTAATTGTCTTCGTTATCTCTAATGCGTCGGCTATCGTTTGAGAAATTATTAATACGCCCCGCCCACTCTTAGCCTCCCTGATCGCAGAATCGCTAATAGCTTGAATATGAGCTAGAGAATCTTCAACTACTGCGCCCGGATATTCTTCTATTATTTGAGGTTTGAAAGTGGGAATAGAGGCAATATCGATATTATAAATATCTTCAAGCAATTTTTGGGAAGAGTTACTGCCAAGCGTCCCCGTTAATCCGGTGATACATGATTCATAACGCTTGAAGAAATTCATGTTAGAGATAAAACTTGTTGTTAAACTCTCCGGAGTTATACGCAAATAATGCTTTATTTGTAAAAATTGATGCAACCCTCCGCTCCAGGCAGTGCTACTTTGGACAACACCGGTCGCATTGTAATCTACGGGCGCAATAATTTTCTCAGCGAATTTATCCTGTGCTATAACATAGTCGACGTTTTCCCGCATTACTATCGATCTAAGAGCGGTACTTGCCCAAACTAGCGAGCTTTGATTAACAAAATGCTCTAAATAGCGAGGATATCGTACCTTTGTAGTAACTATATCATTTATTAAGTCGGTCAGATGATCTTTGGTTTGTTCGAAATTCTCGATAGACGATAGAAATTCACGATCAACACCGCTTCGCTCTAGATATTTTGCTACAAAAATAAAGACGGTTTCCAAATGCTCCATGCCGCAAATAGGGCTTGCAAGTTTAGCGATTTTCGACCCCTCGTCAATAAGCATACTATCAACTTCGTCTACAATAACGGCTTCGAACTTACGATCTCCTCTAGTACCTAGCCCCTTAAATTCACTACGCAGTAAATCAGATTGAAAACTTAATGAGTCACCGTATATTATATCGCTCGTATAACACGGTTTAGCACCTATAAAAGGGTCGGACGGTTTGGTAATATTGTGATCGCAATTTAAACCGAACAATTCATAAAAAAGTCCTTGTTCTTCGCTGTCACGACGCGCAAGAGGCGCAGAACTGGTAATAATATCTATTTTTTTACCGGTAAATATATTTTGTGCTACCGCTAGCATTGCCGTAATAGTGGACTTACCCTCACCGGTTTTAATTTGAGCAAGTCTTCCTTTACCCTCGGTTAACGAATCGAGCAAAATCAATACGGATTGTTTTTGTATATCTCGCGGTACATAACCGTTGGTTATCTGCACCGCACGACTAATTACTGCCAGACTTTCCGCTAATTGTTGATCCGACTTTAACGAAAGATCGGATGAGCGAACTTTTTGCGACCATAGCCTAATATCTTCCGGTAAATAATCACATATATTTTTACCGATCGGCACTAATTGTGAGTTTTTATGCCAATATTCATCAACTAGTTGTAATTTCTCATTAAGAGTCGGTATTAGTAACTTTAATTGTTGATTATCGGGATTAAATTTAATTAATTCTTCCGTCAGTTGCTCACGAGACTTAATGTCTTTCGGAAAATCTAGAATTAAATGATCTATAAAATTACTATCTAGCTTTTTAAAACCTGAAGTTTTTTTGGAGAATATATCTAGTAGATTTGCTGAGATAGTTTGAATTTCGAGATTATCGTTGCTAGCTAGCATTTGAAACTTTTCAAGCGAAGTATTATTTACTCCGCTGATTCTATGAGAGTTTTTTTCAAAATCTTTTAAAATATCGATAGTTAGTTTGCAATGACTCAGAGGGAGTTTTGCAATAACAATGTTTGTAAAACCGGGATTTATATCGCCTTTAATTGATTTAAAGCCGATTTTTATTTTACGATATCTCAAATCATCATTAATGCCGACATCAATAGCTTCGCTTAAACTTTTTATTACCCCGTTTATTTTTGAAAAATCTAGGCTAGTATCTTTGACTATATTCAGTAAAGTTTTTGTTCTTAAATCATTTAGGCCGAATTGCTTACTTCCTATGATTTCATTAGGGCTAAATACTTTAAGATATTGAATCGTATTTTTGATAATCTTTTCTTTTTCTAAAGTGGGTTTTTTGTCCCAATCGAGCAGTAAGTCTTCATGATTCTTTTTAACAAAATTAGGTAGGTCGTGTTGAAAATGATATTCTTTATTTAATTTATCTGCTTTTTTCTGCAAAGAAAGATCTTTAGTTGTTCGTAATATCCTATTTGAATCTGAACCACAGTCTACGCTACCGTGACCGGTACGCATAAGATGCTTATAAGAATGAAGAGATATTAATGCACGTTGATCGTCAAAAAACTTGCCTTTCATATAGTTTTTTCCAAGCTCATTAAGAGTAGAAACTACTTCAGGGCTTATTTTTTCTTCATTTAAACAATGCTTTAACGAATTAATAAGAATTGTTGCTTGAGGTAAATAACCGTCTCTACCCTTAATATTAGCAAAATTAACTAGTTTTAGTTGAACTGCATTAGATAACCCCTGATTTTTAGCGATTATTTTTGATAATTGCGAAATGGGATCAGCCAAAATAGATTCGTTTAGTTTCGAAGCAATTAAACTTACGGCTTCTTCGTTGAGTTTAATGTTGTCCAACAAATTGGGAGTTGTAAGAGAGGTGATTAATGATAGATCCCTATGCGTGTGGTGATATTGTTTACTATCAACTTTAGGATAATCATCAGCAAGAACCGCAAATATTAAATCAATAATCTGTCGTTTTGCATCAATGTTTTTACTTTGAGCAGAAGATTTAACATTCTCGCAAATTAACTTGATATCTTCACGATCTAAACAATCTCGTTTATTGACTTTTTCTATTACTAAAGGTATTGAATCCTCTAGAGAATGAGCAAATGAATATTTGTCTTCACCTACACTACTTATTTCTTTCATCAAGCATAATCATTTTGAGTACTATCGTGATTTTCGTAATTTCCTGAAATCTCAACTTCTGTAGTATCATTCTCAGTAAATGGTAGACCTGGTAACAGTTCTTTTGCCTCACCTAAAAGCTCAAATACCTCATTAGATAGGTCTTTAGTAATATAAATAGCATCAATACCGTGCTCGCTTAAAGCTAACTTTAACTCTTTGACTATATTCGCTTTAATTTCTTTAGATACAAGCTTAGTTTCAAGTAAATATTGCAAAGGCAACTTACCCTCCTTACACTTAACATTAACAGGCAATCCTTGAGCCATTATATATTTTATAACCGCTAAATTACCACCGTAAAATGCCTCATGCACCACAGTGCAGCCAGTTCCATATAAAACGTCAAGTTTAGCTCCTGATTTTACCAAAAGATCTATAACTTCCACTCCGGCAAAATTACTTGCCACTCCTATCGACGAGTCGCCACTCTCGCCGCAAATATTTACATTAGCCCCATTATCAATTAGTAGTTTGATAATATCAAAGTTAGCTTTTTCACAGGCGGCATAAATTGGCGTGAACCCGGCTTTATTAGGTTGATTTACATTAGCTCCTTTTTCTAGTAAATGCTTAATTACTTCGAAATTCCCTTTATAAACCGCAGCATGTATAATGCTCCTACCGTCAATCATTCTTGCAGAATCTAGGTTTGCTCCTTGCTGGGTTAGCCATTTTACCGTTTCTATTTTTCCTTCCTGGGCAGCAAGCCATAAAGCAGTGCAGTCGTTATTTCCCAAGGATTTTAAATCAACGTTTAACTCACCTTTTTCAAACAATAATTTAACTATTGCCAAATCGCCTTTAAAAGCCGCAATATGAAAAGGCGTCATACCGTTTGTACCGAAATGATCTGTTTTTGCCCCAGAGTCTAATAAGAATTTTACTACTTCAACTTTATTATTTGGTAGTTCACAATAATATTGCAAAGGCGTATAACCGCCGACCTTACAATCAATATTAATTCCCCACTTTAGCAGCTCTGATACTACGACCGTATGACCGTTATGAATAGCTGCATATATCGGATGAAAACCGCCTTTGTTTGGTATATTGATATCCGCTCCAAGATTCTTTAGTTCTATCATCATTTGAATATCGCCCTTTGTACAGGCGACATAAAACGGCGTCGCTCCGGCACTATCTTGGCAATTAATCTCACTATTATACTGTAATAACAGTTTAGCAAGCTTTGCTACATCACTATGATTTGGAGAGTGATGTTGAACTAAATGATGCCAACAGCTATTGCCGTTATTATCTAAATATTTTACATTCGCTCCTGATTCGAGCAATATTTTACTTACATCGAACAAACTGTTTGAGAGGGCTTGCTGTAATAAGGAAGGCGCACTTTGATTTGCATTTGTCGTATTTACGTCCAACCCTAGATCTAACATTAGTTTTAGTAACTTAGGATCTCCTAGAGAATACACAATCATTTTCATACCTGATTGATCGGTCATATTTTTATAAACTTCCAGCGAAACGGGATATGTTTCAAACAACTTATTACTTAGGTATCTATATTGAGCTTTCACGGATAAGAAAAGCGGAGAAAGTCCCGCATCGTTAATATAATTAATATCAGCTCCGGCATCGGTTAGAATTTTTATAATATTTAAAATTTTCTGTTCATGTATGTTAAATCCATCCTTCGGCCTAGAACCCATTACTATACTATTTATCGCGTTCTTGTCGCCGTCTGTTTCTATACTAGTAACCTTACCAATGTTTAGTGTGACGTCGTTGCCCTCACCTACTATAGTACGCCCATCACCGACATAATTGATTTCACTACCTTCACTACCGAAATCACTTGCATATAATATTTTTGCACCTTGTAATAAATGATGCAAAGCCGTATTACCTAATTTAGATTTAACAGTTACATTATCAGTTTTCTCGGCTATAATTTTTACGTATTTAAAATGAGACATACTGCAAGCATACATCAAAGCATTACAGTCGTTACTATCAACAATACTTACATCCGCATCCATAGATAAAAGCTTTTCAACACCATACCAAAAACCATGCTTTAACGCATACATAAGCAAGGTCATCCCACTAGAATCAACGACGTTAATATCGCCTATTTTTTCTACAACCTCATTAAAAGACTTTATACTTTGTTCTTCGCATATTTTCTTTGCTAACTCTGGATTTTGCATTAGCTCTTTAGGAGGAGTAACTTTAATTAACATAGTTTCAGTATTGATACTTACTAAGTTAAGTTCACTATATTTAGCCAGCATAATATCAAGGTTTAGAAAGAGTTCTTTAGTCTGATTTATTGTTTTAGAAACAGTAAGTATTTTATTATCTAAGTCTTTTTGAACATTTATTAAACCTTTCTCCTCTTCGATTTCTTGGTTTAACCGTTGTTGAAGTTCATTAAACCTCGGCAAAATTTGGGAATATTGATTAGTGACTGATTTAATTTGATCCTCTATATTCTGCAATTGCTCCAAAGAGCTATTCTGTCCTTGCAAGGTTGAACGCTTCCCTTGCAATATTTGTAGACTATCTCTATTGCTAGCCAATTCACGCTGGGCTTGCTCATATTCTTCTTTTAGATTTCTTTGTTTCATTTCAAATTACCGTAATTTTATGTTAATTGGCTGCCGATAGTTTTAATCAATAATATCTTGGATATCATCTCCCATAGTTTGCACTCCATTATTAATTTGATCGGAGATGCACAAGTTTTCAAACTCTATAATGAATTGATATTCACCTGAAGACTTATCGTATGAATTAATCAGATCACTTAGCATGGTACTATTACAAATTTTCAGCTCTGGGTTTAGTAAATATTTTACAGTCAATAAATCATGTTTGTTTATTAACTCAGAAAATAAGCCAGGAATATCATTGATCATACCTAGACAAGAATCTGCGAAATTATTTTGCTCATTCTTAACGCTGATAATAAAAAACTCCGTTAACTGACTTTGACTAAGCAAACCGTGATTAATAGCAACTTTAAATAAGTCATGATTATCGCTTGAAAGCAAAGAAATGCACTCTTCTTTTAAATCTATATTTTTGCTAATAATTTGTATAATCTCATGGTACTCATACCTTAATGCCAGATGAAAATAACTTTCTCCTTTACAAGTTCTACCCTCTATAACTTTAGGATCGTTTTCTGCTATATAAGAAACTAATTCATTATTATTCTGCCATATCGCAGCTTCTAGAATAGAAGTACCGATATAATTTTTTTGAAACAAGGCTTTGTCGTGTAGATACATTTTTTCAATAGCAACCATATATCCCTTGGTACAAGCTTGCATTATTGAGTTAGTCAATGCGCCACCTTGATAATCAAGCATTTCGTCAATCATCTCTTGATTTCCTATGAGCAAAATCATATTAGCAAGAGAATGACCTTTTTCCGATATTAGATAATTGTCAAAATTAGCTCCCATCTCCAGGCAGAATTCAAAAACCTGCATATTATTCGTAGTAACCGCAATATAGGCTAAACACTCCACCGAAAAACCTAGTTTTGTAATTAATTGAAAAACTTCTTCATTGTCGGTAATTAACATCTCGTAAGCTATTTTTGCCCTATCAAGATTACTCATCTTAGATAGAGCATTCTCAAGTTCAGACTTCTTATTATCGGCTTCTGCTTCCTTCTCTTTGAGAATAAGAGAGCTTGACTGAATTTGCTTTTCCTTATGACTAATACTTTGATCTATAGAGTTGAGTTGACTAGACAATTCGCTCATTTTTTTAGTTGTAGTAAGAGATTGATTTTGTAGGTTATTTAGCTTAATAAGCTCAAACGAGATAGTTTCCTTGAGATTGTAATAGTTAATACTTACATGAGACAATTTTTGCTTAAGAATATTCTGCTGCGTGGTTAGGGATTTAATCTGAGTTACTTCTGTATCTTTCGACTTAATCTCCTGTCTCATTGAGTCAATTTGGCTTACGATAGACTGTCGATGTTCATTAAAAACCTTCTCTGCTTGATTTACTATAGCAGTTGCGCTATCCCAATCATTATCGTAGCTTTGTTGGTTAAACCTAGTTTCTGGGCGATAACGTGTTTCGGTTTTATGAACCCATTTTGTCCAAAATCCTCCACCGCCAACTTTAAATTTATGCGTATACGGGACTTGTTCTATATAATTATAAGATCCGCGATTATGCCAAATATTATTACGCTGATCGATAGTATTCTGTAAATAAGCTGCACTTTCATCAAACTTTTTAAATAAATTATCTGCACTTTGTTTCATATAAACTATAAATACTAAATTTGTTGTCTTTATTCAATTAATCAAAAATTCTAATTCGACTCAATAAAAATAATAAAGTTTCTATTTGTGATAGTTTATAAGTGTATCAACATGTGATATAAATGTTTTTTCAATCAATGGATTTGATTTATGACTGAAGATATCTTGTTAAAACCGGTATTGTAAAATTCTATTCAATAGCCTCGGGTTACGGTTTTATACTAGACGACGAGACTGGTAGTGATATTTTTGTACATTCGAACCAACTAAAAGAAAGTAATTTGAACGAGTTGAACAAAGATAATAAAGTTATTTTTAAACTAGAAAAGAAGGGTAATAAATTTGCGCTTCTGATATTAGGCTGCTATGAAAAAAGAGATTACATTAAAAACTGGCGTTATAAAATTGTGTGAACAAAATAAAAATCACTGCATTATCGTTATTGACGGTGACAACACTGAGGTTAGTCTCCCATCCTTCAAACTTATCAAAAATAAAATCCAAGATTTAAAAAGCGGTGACAAGGTTAGTTTTTATTTTAAAAAAGCTGGCAGAAGAATTTTGCCTAGCGATGTAAAACGTATATAATTGTTTTATTCACTTACTTAGCCAAGGCGTCAATTAATCTTTGAGCAGCTTCCGGAATCTTATTAGCAGCTTGCAGTGAAGTGATTGCTGCAACCATAGTTCTGATAGTCTCGGAATATAGCTGGGCAGTTAAAACATAATCCGTTTTAAGATAAGAATCTGCGGCTTTTTGAGTTATGTTTGTAGTGGCTCTTAGAGCGTCAGCTACAAACAATAAGTTTTGTTTTTGATTAGCTACTCCTGACTGTTCACCTCTGATTGTTGCTAGAGCTGTGACGTAGATATTATTAAGCAAGGCAAGCTTGGTAGTGTATAGACTTATTGACATACCGCCAAATAAATCTAGTACTTCTTTTTTTGCACCAGGTTGACCTGGTATTATGGATTTTAAGGCGTCAGTTAGTTGGTTTATGTTTGTGTTAGCAAAATTACGATTATTATCATGCGGAACGATAGATTTAAGAGAGCTAATAGTTTCGGGTAAAGTCTCATTTAATAATGATGGCAACGAGGGGTTTTTATCTCGTAAGGATACTATTGCCGTCGCCAAATCCACTACGCGGAGTTTATCACCTGTACCAGATCCGTTTTTTCTTATAGCTACAAGTACTAAATTTCGATTTAGCTCTAAATCCCGTTTCATTTCGGATTCACTATTGTAATATCTGCACCTAGTGTAGTCTTCAGCAATCCAACGATTTATCGTGGTAGTTATAGAAGACCTAAACAATTTTCCATCATTAATATCATTTACTTTTATTTTTAACGTATTAGTTACATTCAATCCAACTTGAACATCCATACCTACGCCTTTAAGTAGACTCTTGCCGTCAAAACCAGCAGTTTTTATCAACAAATTAATCTGAGCTCTTTTGTCGCTCAAGCTTTTTTGAAGCACGGCAAGTTTGTCTGAGGACAATGAGCCTGCACTACTAATAATCTTTAAACTATCTTGTAAAAGAGAGGCAATTGTTTTTAAATATTCATCCGTAACCGTTAATAGATTTACACCGTACGCAGTGTTCTTAGCTATTGTACTGAGAAGAATTTCGTTGTCTCTTAGCGAATTACCGAGAAACGCATCAACAACTTCTACAAACGCATCATTACCGCTTGTTAAGCTTGCGCCGAGCTGACTGGCTTTACTTCCTCCAGAGTCTACTTCTCTTGATACTAGACCAGTTAGGTCATTTCCCAATGTTAAGGTCATTCATCCAACAATACTATGTGTAAAAATAAGAACATAAGATTATTGTAACAAAAAGAAAAGATAGAAAAGAAGTTTAAAAATCGAATGCACCTATAAAAATCTGGATTTACCTTTGAGTCAATTTAAAACTAGATGCTTAAGTACTGTAAAAACAATACCTGCTATTTATTCATTCCTTATTTTGACGAAATGATTTGCGAGACTTAATATTATGTTTTTTCATAAATCTGTAGATTAAAGTATCACTTACACCAAGAGCTTCGCCTATTTTTTGCATAGACATCCCAGATTCGTACATACTAGCCACTTGTTCTCTGTTTATATCTTGACTAGCTTTTCTAGAGGGTACATTGTTTTCCTTCATAAATTTGTAGACCAAAGTATCGCTTACACCAAGAGCTTCGCCTATTTTTTGCATAGACATCCCAGATTCGTACATACTAGCCACTTGCTCTCTGTTTAGATGAGTTTTAGGCCTATGAAATGGCCGAGCTTTTATGTTGTGCTTAGCTGTAAACCTAGCGATTACAGACCCGCTTACTCCAAGAGCTTTCGCTATCTTTCTGTGACTCATTCCTGAATTGTACAAATTGGTAACTTCCTCTTTATCTAATTTTATTTTCATAAATCCTTTATCAATAATCTTTTACGTTGTTGAATTATTACAGTTCCTTAGACGAATATTATTTCTTACATATAGTTATAATAGCTAAATTAAAAATATTTTTACTATTAATCACCGTCATGAGTTATTTAAACGACTACAATACTTAACTTGTATGAAGTAGATAATTCCGCACTAAGACCACTTGGTCTTACTTCCGACAGATAGAATTTTCATTTACGTCATAGGAATTATTTTATTTATCTAAGGATAAAGACTATTTATTCAAGAAATAAGAAAAAAATAGATCAATTCCCAAGTTACAAGAGTACGGGAGTTTTTGATTAGGAGGAGTCTAGCAAAGAGGGACTAAGCCCTACAAAGCCCCTATAAGTTCTACTAAGGCTTACGATAGGTCAAGGGAGAGCGCAGAAGAAGCCTAGCAAGCCGCTATTCTAGCTCTATCAAACTCTTTACGATAGGCGAGAAGCAGGTAATAACCCACAAGAGCATAAAAGAATCTAAAAGCTCATAAAGGCACATAAAGCGACCAAACTCTACGAAATAACAGGAGTAGCACAAAACTACACACTACCCGTTCTTAAGACGAAAACATATAGATTATAAGCCATCCGAGCGCACTACAGAGGCGGAAGACGAGTACCCTACCCCCACGTACGGAAGAAAACAAAGACCCCCCGTAAGAAGCCCGTATAAGCCTAAGATATCATGCAAGACAATAACACAACAAAGCATAACAAAAAAAGTAAAAGAGCAGCATAGTATATCATATAACATGCAGTACACGAGAATACCAAGTACCTACATACTAAATACACACACTATATCAAATCCCGCACACTCCACCCCTTCCCCCACATACTATACGATATT
>CAITDW010000154.1 GCA_903891235.1 uncultured Candidatus Saccharibacteria bacterium | reverse complement strand
GAACTCTTCCAGTAGTAAGGTAAAAGCCTTCAACAATATTTTTTTTATTTCTGATGAATCGTAATACAAAACCATCAGTGAAAATATCTTTAGTGAATGGCGAAACTTCTATTTCATCGTACCGGGGTATTTTTATTTTCAAGACACTGTCCTTTGCCGTGATATTATATTTAACTTCTAACTCCGAACTGTAAAATTCTCCCTGATATTCCTGAAGTTCAAATGTGGAAAGGTTAACTTTATTAATCTTTTTGTATGCTTGATTTTTTGAGCCCTTCGATTTAACTTCAAGTTTTGTTGTTGCTGCATCCCCAATGAAAGTATAAGTAGTTGATCTGTTATTAAATATTGAATTGTTCAATGGAACTAATTCAGTTGAACCCACTAATAATTTTTCATTTTTAAAATCAAACTTCATAGTTGACTGAGTATTCATATCGAAATAATCTCCAGCCCATCCTTTTAGAATATTGCTATCTATTTTAATAACAGGATTTGGTATGCTTTTATCTTTAAGAAAAACATCTGCAACTTTGTTAGAGAGTGATGAAGTATTGATATTAGCCAAATTTGCAAATACAATCACAGAAAAGTGTTCATCTGGGAACCTGATCAAATTGCTTCTGTATCCTGCATCTGCACCGCCATGTCCTTCGGTTTTATATCCTTTGTAAGATCCAATTACTAATCCAGATGCATAGTTCTGAGAAGTCTTATCGTTTAATTCGCCAGTAAATAACATAGCTTTAATAAATTCGTCGCCCCCGATCTTTTTTGTATAAAAGTTTTCGTCCCATTTTGCCAAGTCTTCAACAGTTGTAAACAAACTGGTTGCTCCATAGTTATCAAAAACGGGAATACTTATTTTCCATTTCCCATTTTCATCTTTGTAATATGCTGAAGTTCGATTAGGCGTAATTTCAGAGTGATCACTATGGAAATGCGTACTCATCATTCCTAATGGTTTAAAGAAAACAGAGTCGGCATAATCTCTTAAAGAAACTCCGGTAATCTTTTTAACTGCAATGCCCGCAAGCGTAAAACCAGAGTTACAATATAGATATTCATCACCTGGCAAAAAATTTAAAGCTTTTTGGTGAGCCAACATATCTAGTATATCTTTTTCTGTAATTAAATCTCCTTCACGCCATCCCGCAAGTCCTTGTAAATCCCACTGGTCTCTAATTCCACTTGTGTGATGTATTAAGTTGTTAAAAGTAATGGGATGGCCAAAATCGGGAACTTCTGGAATATATTTTCTAATATCATCATTCAAGGAGAGCTTACCTTCTAATGATAATCTTATAATTGCTGCTGCCGTAAATTGTTTAGAGATAGATGCAATATGAAAAATAGAAGTGGGATTGATTGCTATATTATATTCCAAATTTGACATGCCATAGGCTCTTTCATAAATGATCTTACCATCCTTCAATATAGCTAAAGCACATCCCGGCGAATTTGTTTTATCATATTCTGCAAAAACAGCGTCGACTCTTTTAGTTAAGGAGTCTGCTAATTGAGCTGAGACCATTTGATAAAAAAAAATAAAAAAAACAGTGTAAAATATTTTTTGTCTCATGGTTTTGTTTTAGATAGAAATTTGATCAATTTATTTTTATGTTATTAAATAGAAGATTATTTTAAAAAGGAAAATCTAAATCAAAAATAAATTTCTCTGGCTTTGGTAAAGGTTTACGAGGTATCATTTC
>CAITDW010000153.1 GCA_903891235.1 uncultured Candidatus Saccharibacteria bacterium | reverse complement strand
TATGAGTACAGATTTTCGCCAGGATGATGAGCTAAATACCGAAAAAAGAGCAAGATTAATTGGAATACAATATGTTGATACGTCAATACTTACAGACAAGAAACTATTTCCCGATGTACTGGCTTTAGATGAAATTAAAAGTCTTAGAATAATACCATTAACTGCTGATAGAAGTAATATTCTTTTTGGCATAACCACAACCACATCCAAGCAAACTATGACAAATCTAACGAACAGGTTTACTGATCAGAGAATTTCATTTGCTCTCATATCTGAATCTGGATTTAATGAATATTGGAAGTTATATAATCCACCTAAGAAAATTACCTACGATGAAATTACCCTGAAGGCAGATAATTCCGCTCAACTCATTGAAAAAATATCTGCAACTCTTGATACTGTTCGTGCAGATGATATATTAGCTTATCTCGTACAGCAAGCATATGAACTGAAAGCATCAGATATTCATCTAGAAAATAGAAAAGATAATTTGAGAATTAGATTCAGAGTTGATGGAGTGCTCCATTCAATCGCCACTTTGTCTTTTGAAAAATATAGGCAAGTTATGAGTGCAATAGCGATTGCAGCTAATGTATCAACTCAAGCCGATGAACCACAATCTGGACATATCAACCAGATATTTAAATTAGCAACTGGCGAATCGGTAGAGGTTAATCTGAGAGTTGAAGTCGTACCCGCAGCATTTGGCCAAGACATAGTTATGAGGTTATTTAATACTACCTTAGATATGTTAGAGCTAGATAAGCTTGGTCTATCAGACACTGAAAGAAATGTAGTTGATAGTATTATCAGGCATCCAACCGGGCTGGTTATGGTTGTTGGCCCAACTGGATCAGGTAAAACAACAACTCTATACTCATTAATTAATACTTTAAATACTGACGAGAGAAAAATTCTTACGCTTGAAGACCCTATTGAATATTATCTAGATGGCGTAGTGCAGATTCCAGTTAAAGGAGATCTTGATGCGACTGGATTTGCTAATAAATTAAGAGCTGTCTTGAGACTTGATCCAGATATTGTAATGGTTGGAGAAATAAGAGATCAGGACACGGCTAAGACATCACTCCAAGCTGCATTAACTGGACATTTAGTTATGAGTACATTCCACGCCTCATCAGCATCAGCCGCCCTAACAAGATTAATTGATCTAGTTGGCATTAATCCACTTTTTGCATCAGCTATTAGACTAATTATGGCGCAAAGATTAATAAGACGCTTAGATGACACAACTAAGGTTCCATATCAGCCCGATGAAGGACTTAAAGCTCAGCTTAAGACTGTAATCGATACGATGCCAGCTAGAGCTATAAAACCAGACCTAAATAATTTAACTCTATATCAGGCTGGTAAAAGTCCAGAAAACCCTTTTGGTTATAAAGGACAGATGGCTATTATTGAGCAGCTCCAAATGACACCAGGAGTCAGAGAAATATTAAAGAGACCAGAATCTGAAATAACCACTGAAGTGTTACAAACAAAAGCGATTGAAGATGGAATGATTACCTTATTGCAAGACGGTATCTTAAAAGCCTGTGCAGGACTAACTAGTATTGAAGAAGTCTATCGAGTAGTAGACTAGAAGATAAGCTTAGAAACAGTCGGAACTAGTTTTTTGTTATTAATGGATGGGATAATTTCTTCAGGAGTTGGATTCTTAACTAAACTAGCAATAGCTTCAGCGGCTTTGATTTTATGATCAGTGGTTATCTTATTTATATTATTATCTAACGCTCCTCTAAATATGCCTGGAAAGGCAAGGGCGTTGTTTATCTGATTAGGAAAGTCACTCCTGCCAGTAGCAACAATTTTAGCTCCGGCCTTATGTGCTAAATCTGGCATAATCTCAGGAGTCGGGTTGGCCATAGCAAAAATTATCGGATCCTTATTCATGGTTCTTATCATGGAATCTGTTAATATCCCGGGTTGTGATACTCCTATGAAGACATCAGTTCCAACAATAGCATCATCGAGGAGTCCCTTAACTTGATCCCTGTTTGTCATTTTTAGTAATTCAATTTTAGTATGATTGAGGTCGCCTCTTTCGTGCTGAATAATTCCTTTAGAATCTATAGCGATGATATCTGGATCGGCATAGGCATTCAGTAGTTTTATTATTGCTACGCCGGCAGCACCTGAACCAACTACGACAATCTTCATATCCTTAATTGGTTTATTGGTAATCTTTGAGGCATTAATAAGACCAGCAAGTACGACAATTGCTGTTCCATGTTGATCATCATGCATGACAGGAATATTAAGCTCTTTTATAAGTCTTTCTTCGATTTCAAAACACTGAGGAGCTGCAATATCTTCAAGATTAATTCCTCCAAAACTAGGAGCTATTGCTTTAACAGTACTGATTATCTCCTCAGTTGAGTGGACATTTAAAACGATTGGTATAGCATCAATACTCGCAAAGTTTTTAAACAACATGGCTTTACCTTCCATTACGGGTAGTGCTCCCTCGGGTCCAATATTACCTAGACCAAGTACTGCCGAGCCGTCACTAATGACAGCTACATTATTATTTGTCCAAGTATAGTTTTTAGTTTCTTCGGGATGTTTTGCTAGATGAGAACTAACTGCGGCCACTCCAGGAGTATAGTAAATACTAAGTTTATCTTTTGTACTTAAATCATCCTTGAGAGCTATTTCTATTTTTCCACCTAGCTTTTTGTGTTGTATAAGTGATTCTTGGGCATAATTCATAATATATAGTATACATTTATTAAAATTAATTTATTGTATAAATAATTACTTTA
>CAITDW010000152.1 GCA_903891235.1 uncultured Candidatus Saccharibacteria bacterium | reverse complement strand
TTAATAAATTTAAACTTTTTTCCATAGCGAGTTAAATTCTTCCTGTGGTATTATTTGGGCAGTTTAGATAAACACTTTTCTTTTAAATACCAACCAAATAATAATAATAATGACGTACTTCATATTTCAAATAAGTTTTTATACTAAATCTATCTATATATAAGATTACACTATATAACATAGCAAACTAATTAATCATCATTTCTACATGACTCTCTAACAACTGCATTAGTGTCACACTGAAAAGATGGATTAATAATTGCATAACTCATTATATTTTTGTTATTTACTCTATTTATTTTGGAAATAAACATTTTTGCGTTACTAACTTGGAGAGCCACGGAAAAACGAGTAAACCAATACTGAATGCACACACTTTTAGGGATTCTTCCCAAAGCCGAATGTCGAGAAGCAAGCTCAATAATCAAATCATAAGCATCCTTGTGGATCGCTCCATAAGTTTCAAAGATTAGAGCTAGAAAATCATAACCACTTTTTAAACAATCAGGAATGTACTTCGCATATTTTCCTGATGCAGCTTTATTAGCAGCAGATAACTGATGATTAGCACTGTCATTAACACTGCTGATGTTGCAACTGTGGGTGATGCTTACATCAGCTACCGTATTTTTATTTCCCATAGAAGTATTTAAATGTGGACTTGTGAGCAAAATATCGGGGCGTTTGTTGGAATCAGACAAAGAAAAAACATTAGGAAATCTATCTTTGACAGGGATACCAGCACACACAGACAAGCAACAAAATTCTTTGACAATGGAATTGTGCTTTTCCAACCTTTCACCTCCCACTGGACAAGTGTGACAATGTTGACCTCGACTACCAATCAGGGGAGCTTGTTTGCAAATACACCTCGTGGTAGGTGATATTATGGGCAGTTCCAACCCGAGCCGAAAGCAGCAGGCGATGCAAAATTCTAAAGACGAAAATTTATTATTAAATTTCCCAGTAGAGGCAGCAGATAAAAAATCCCCAGCATGAGGACACTTCAAGCTGAGCATTCTTGCTTTAGAAGAATTGTCGCTGGTGGCAGTTAATTCGTCAAAGAAATTAACCCTTTTTTTCTGTTCGAAAGCAGCAAAAAGTTTTTGATTTAAAATTGAATTTTGGGAATTAACATTCATACAAATATTAATGTCCAAATGCTCGTCAACACACACAATAGACTTATTAATATGAGACACACATGCAACCGCACTATTAAACCACAAAGAATCAGACAGTTCTAATTTAGGCAACAACGACGAAACAAACTCATGATTACCACAAAAACTTGCTAGGAAGGCAGCATAACCGTTTTCTTCGCAGATAGGCAAACCGAATCCTCCCTCTGCGATAGGGATTGTGACCTGCTGCCACGTCAAGTCACTGATATCATTACCAATTATAGAAGAAAAAATTTTTCTACACAAATTGTCAATTTTCTTACTATGAACTTTGAAGAATTTTGCATCAACTAAGAGTAGAAGAAATGATATTTTATTTGCAAAGACTTTTGATAAAAAAATCCATTTAGAATGATTATCATCAAACTCAATCAAATTAACCGCTTCAAGAGATAATTTCTTAATCTTTTCTCCAATCCAATTCGCAACAAATGAGTCAGAACCAATCGGACAACCAAGCAACTTGCAGCCATAGGAATCAACATCACTAGGACAATTGGCAGGATGAATCATAACAGAAGAACCATTGCTTCCAAACAGTGCATCATAATCAAGATAGTCTTTCTCCGCCTGCACAATCGAATCCCGCACTCCCATAAGCACAACACACTTACTTAGATTTAAGTTCAACCCCATCTTGGGTCCTGAAGTAGTGAGGAGTTTAACAATCTCTACCATTTTTACCATACTACAACTCGCAGTAAAATCATCAATATATCCTAAACAGAATCCATTGTCACTCTCTTTAGCTATCTCATTGGCACGGGATAAGATCGGCTGAATAGCGATTGCAAATAACAGTGGGCCAAGGACATCACCTTGTTGGACACCTTCCT
>CAITDW010000151.1 GCA_903891235.1 uncultured Candidatus Saccharibacteria bacterium | reverse complement strand
CAGAAATTGTATAGTTCATAGCATGGCCTATATGTAAGCCAGCTCCAGATGGATAATTAAACATACTCATAGCAATATATTTAGGCCTATTACTATTTAGATCTGCGCTATATATATTAGTCTCATCCCAAATAGCCTGCCATTTGGGTTCGATTTCTTTAGGGTTATATCTTTTCATAATAGAGACATTATATGGCATTAGCTGAATATCTGCCAGATTAGACAGGAAAATGATAATAACCATTTATTCAATGTATTTAAAATATCTATGACAATAAGTTACTAGAAAAATTGATCAAGTTACAAAAAACAAATACTCAAGCAGGATTGACTATTGTAAAGATCTAGAAAAAAAGATAGCTGGCAAAATGTTGACATACAAATGGGTATCATTACGAGAATAAGGCTTATAAAACAATTGCTTTCTAAGACTGTTATGAATGCTTAGATTATTTAAACTGAGATAAGTAACTTGTCTTAAAAACTGTCTCTACTGAATCTCTTTCAGCTTTTCGCTCAATTGCTAGCTCTACAAGTCTTGTAACTAAATCAATATTAGTCATTCCAGCCTTATTCCAGTTATGAGAATATAAACCACCGGGTAGTGGATTGGCTTCATTAAAATAAACTTTGTTACTTTTTACATCTATAAGCATGTCAATACGAGCGATACCACTACAACCAAGTGCCTTATAGGCCTTAAGCCCGGTCAGTTCAGCTTTATCATAAAGTTCTCTTGGCAGATCGGCTGGTATTGTTGAATAACCCTGTGAGCCATTAGAGCCCTTGTTCTTGCCCTTTTTACCACCTTGCAGATATTTAGTGTCAAAATCAAAAAAGTCTTCACTGTGAAGCATTGGCTGCTCTAGATATGCAGGAGTAAGTTCTTGATTGCCAATGATAGGTAGCGTAACTTCAATAAGATTAGGTACTTCTTCTTCGATTAATACCTTATCATCATAATGAAGAGCAACTTCAATTGCATTTTCTAGATCAGATATTTGCTTGACTCTAGTAATGCCGATTGATGATCCAAGATGCGCTGGTTTCACAAATACAGGAAAAGTAAGTACAGACTGAACTTTACTGACATATTTTTTTGCACCTGCCAAATAATCAAACTTCGAAAAAGAAACATATTTAGCTATATCAATGCCCGAAGATGAAATCACTTGTTTTGCTAAGACTTTATCCATAGCAACTGAACTAGATGAGACATTACAGCCAACGTAGGCAACATTAGCCATCTCACAGATTGCCATGAGTTCACCATCCTCTCCATGAGTGCCATGGGTAGCAGGAAAGACTAGATCTATATTGATATTTTTTTTAGCAAAACCAGCCTGTATTATTTGAAGACCATCACTAAACCCGAGAGATATAGGTTTTAACTGGGACAATAACTTAGTCAATTTATCTCCGGAGTATGCATTAATATCTTTTAGCTTATCATCTGAATACCAATTCCCGTCCTTAGAAATATATACTGGGATAACGTTATATTCATGAGTTAACTCGAGAGGTTTAATTATACTTTTAATAGCCGTAACTATAGACACATCATGTTCTGCAGAACGAGATCCAAAGACAACTGCGATATTAAGTTTATTCATTATGCTAATAGTATATCAGAAGATTATTTATACTGATCAGGCCAATCATTTTGCATTAAGACTATATCGCCTTCTGCTATAAACTGATCGAGGTTATTATAGAACTTTAATGGATTATCTTCTATAACTAATTTATTTTTAAAATGTCCTTCCTTCATACCTTTGTCTATAAAATGAGTCGCAGAATTTTTCATCAAAACCACCATATCCGGATTGGCTTTAGCAATATATTTACCAAGCTCTATATGAACAGATTCTTTTTCTTCTCCCTGATCAACTAGTCCTGGAGTTACGTAAATTTTTCTCTTGGCCTTAAGTTCGGATAATAGCTCAGTACCGACTCTCATGCCTTCGATATTACCATTATATGTATCGTCAATAACCCAAGCATTATTTAATTTATATGGTTGCATCCTATGTTCATAAGGAGCTGTTTCGGAAATTGCCCTAATTACTTCATCAAAAGTCATACCTTGCTCTAATGCCAATGCTGCAACCAGACTCAGCGGACCAATATGATGATGCCCAATAAGACTAGATTTTAATTTCAGTGTTAGTCCATCTTTGGTCATCTTAAAACTAGTGCCAGTAATTTCCACCTTAACATCACTAACCTTCCAGCCTAATGCACCATGACTATCATAGGTTTTAAAGTCAGGTTCTAAATAGTCATGAGTTGCGGCAGAGTCCTTATTTACCATAATTTTGCTATGATCAACAAAATCTGCCACAGAAAAAATATCATCTCCTGCGGCTTCAAGAGTTTTGTATTTATCTAGATGTGCTGGTGCTAAACCTGTGATTATTGCCATAGATGGATGAGTAATGCGGGCAAATAGTTCGACGTCTCTTGGCGCACCCTCACCATATTCGATAATTAATATCTCTTCATCGCCATTCAGACTAAAAGCAAAGTCAGCATGAGATAAGGGAACATTCTTATTGCCGGGAGTGGCAGCAACCTTAAAATGATTGCCTAGTACGGTCATAATTAATTCTTTCATTGAAGTTTTACCATAACTACCAACAATAGCAATTTTTTCTCCTTTAAAATCATTGAATATTTTTTCAGAAGATAATATTCTGCGGTTATTTCTAGGATTAATAAAAATTATTTTACCGATTAATAAAGGAATAACAATTATATTAGCAATTATAATTGGATAGCCTATTATTAATGCTCCGCCAAATGCGAGCCCTGCCTTGAATTTATGAATATGCCAAATATAAATTAGAATTATGCCAGAAACTATACAAACGAACGCTAACAAATACTCTACATATAAGATTAACCTGGCTGACTTGGTTGGTTTAAGCTTGCCTCGGCTAATGACTCGACTAAAATTTTGAGTATGCCAAAACCAATCTAAATATTTCAATGGTTCATATTCACTAGATTGGAGCATATAAGTAATAGTTTTAAAAAAGGCTAATTTATATATACTCATTAAACTTTCAATCATTTTATAAAGTCCTTAATTAAGTTTAGTGTAATTTCTGGCTGATCTCGTTGAACAAAATGTCCTGCTTGTCCAACTATTTCAATAATCGAACCTTTAATTAATTCGTGATACATTAATCCGTATTTTGGTGGTGTCATATCATCATTTTCACCATAAATTAATAATGTTGGCAAATCTAGCTGAGATGCATCATTCTGTAAATCTTCGGCAACGATATTTTTGAATGTCCCCTGCATATGTTCAGCAATGAGCATATCTGATCCTACAGATTTATAGAGTTTTTTTCTTAACTTATACTTCATCTCACTAGGCAATGGTGAACTTAGGGCCTTACCAGTTTTAGAAATAACTCTAAGCAAACTTACTTTAGATTTATAGGCATCTCGAACACCAGAGGCTGCTAGTAGAATAAGTTTATCAGCTTTAATTTCATGACTCATAAGCCCCTTAATAGCTATGGCACCACCATTACTGTGACCAATTAATAAATTAATTTTATCGAGTTTAATCTTACGACAAAATTCATTTACATATTTAGCAAAATCCAGAATTGTAAGATCCCTCTCAGGAGCTTGGCTATCACCAAAACCGGGTAAATCAAGAGCGTATACATTGCCTAGACTTGAAAGTTTATGTATGAAATCCTTCTGTCCTTTAATATTGTCAGCCCAACCATGAATAAATAAAATATTGAAATCTTTTTTAGATTCTATCACCTGATAATTTATAAGTATATCGTTAACGATTACTTGCATATTCTTAATTATATTCTAATTCTTGCTTCAAGAACTTGAAGATCAATTGTTTTAGTTGGTAATTTATAAAGTGGATTAACACCAAAGCCTGAATAACTAGATGCGTTTAATGCAGATCCAGAATTAATTTTCACTAGATTCCTTGATATAGGATCTATGCTAATTTGGACAGTAATCGCAGGTAGTTTTTCGTATTGCTTAGGACTAACGTTACCTAGTCCAAGGAAGTTCACATCCTTTGCGAAAAGTTCCATCATACCAATATAAACTGATCGATTAACCTTAACACTTAATGTGTCGACATGAACTCCATTGATAGTTTGTTTATTGATTTTATTATCTATAGTGTAAACCTTATGAGACTTTGCATATGAGATTAAGTCATTTCTTTGAGTAGTTGATAAATTGGCTAATGGTAGAATACTAAATAAGGTCTTATAAAAAGTTTCTTTAATTTGCTGAGAAGCATTATTATAATTTTTACCATAGCCCCAAATATTTAGATCTTTAGTGTAGTTTATGGACTTATTTGCAGCATTTTTTTTATTGCTTGATATATTGAGATATTTGACATATTCATAATTAGGACTACTGATCTCCTCTGTTGTTACGCTTGCACCCACCTGGCTAAGGGTAGTTATTGTATGTGCATAATTATCTCCAGCTAGTGCTATCTGGGTTTTTTGATTGATATTATAGCTTCCGTTGAAATATTTTTGCGATGTAGTAAATCCATTAGTAGATAGGTTATTAGAAAACATGTCCCAAAACATATTTGTTGGGTTCAAATACAAACTGTTAAACCAAACACTTATACCAATTCCAAACAAAATAATTCCGCCAATAATGTAAAGTCTAGTATTATTTTTTGATTGATTATCTAATTTTGTAAGTAAAGTATTGGCCATTCAGACTATTATAGCAAATTAACTTATATTAACAGCTAGATGATTTAAAAAAATAATTTATCTAAAAAATAATAATTCTATACCCTGATATATATTCAATTTTAGTTGGGCCGTGCTGCCGAATCATGGTCTCTTCTTCTGGGTATGTATGACCATGCATTAACATTTCTGGTTGTGCTCTATCGATATAATCAAGGAGCGCGTCAAATCCCTGATGAGCTATTTCTTCTTCGTCATTAATTCCTCTGGGTGGACAATGGCAAATAAAGATATCTACTTTTGGAAAATTAGCCATCATAGCCGATGCTTCTTCTTGCCTATACATTAGAGCTTGGGGATTATCCTTATATCTTACACATCCTTGAAAACCACCGAACTTATATCCATTAAAATCCCAAGTATTTAAATGCATATTAATAATTCCAAGTTCATTCATATAAGTGCCACTATCATGATTACCGTATACTCCTATTTTCGGAATATCAGATATTTCTTTGAGTGGTAAAATATCTTCTCTAGTCAAGTCTCCAAGAGTTACAATAATGTCAATATTTTGAGTTCTAACAACCTCTTCAATATTGATTCTGGGATTTTTATCTGCAATAACTAAAAACTTCATAGTTGAGACTAAACCTTATCTAATTAATGTTGTAATGGTGGAGCTACAGGGACTCGAACCCTGGACCTCTTCCATGCCATGGAAGCACTCTAGCCAACTGAGCTACAGCCCCACAAATATTTTTTTAAAACTGTTGGTATATAAATTTTACCTGATTTTCTTCGAACAATAAATCCCAATCCAAGAAAACTAAAGCTGCTTAGTCCTAGATATGTAATTTCATTAGTAGTATTACCGGAATTTATTAAACCAAAACCGGTCTTTGGAGCTATAGAAATAGCTGGGCTAGTTATGTTGAGAGTAATTGTTGACTGAGAGCAATTTGTTGAATCATAGATAGAGCAAAAACTATAGGTAAGGCTATCCGAACCGATATATCCGGTATTGGCAGTGTAAGTTATAGTTCCATTGGATATAGAAATACTACCGTGACTAGGGCTACTTGTGATAATAAGAGATTGTTGACTAGGATTATTGGATGCTAGAGAAAATAAATCAAATGTGTTACTCGATCCAAAAGCTAAACTGGAAGTTATGGACTGCAGAATAGGTGCATCGTAGCCTGCTAGCGTCGAATAGTATACATTGTCTAATGCTGAAAAACCTGTATTAGTGCTACCACCTATTAGATACATCACACCGTTATACACAGAACTAGTTGAATGAGATATAGGTTTGGGCAGTGGGTTAGGTGAAACAGTCCAGTCACCGATTGATCCGTCTGTACTCAAAGGTGCAGAATAAACTGATGCTATTGTACCGGTTGAGTCAGAAAATCCGCCTACAGAAAATATATATCCGTGATAGGCCTGTATCTGTGGGAAAAATAAGCTTAGTGGTAAATTATGAGTTGATGCGTTCCAGTCACCGATTGATCCGTCTGAGTTAATTTTAGAATAATATACTTTGTCAGAATAGGTCATTCCAGAAACATTGTTAACTCCACCAGCAACGTAAATATATCCATTACTTTGTGTTGATCCGATGTCAGATAAAGATACTGGTAAATGAGTGGCAGTTTTCCAGCTATCAATTGATCCGTCTGAGTTGACGCTAGTGTAGTAAACAGTGTCAGAAGAAAAAACACTAGAGTTCCAACCACCAATCATATAAATATAATTATTAAAAGTTACCGCTGAGCTGCCATAAAGGGCCTGTGGTAGATTTGTAGCTAATTTCCAGTCGTTTATTGATCCGTCTGAGTTGACGCTAGTGTAGTAAACAGTGTCGACTATACCACTGCCTCCATTACCTCCCATGGCATAAATGTAATTTTTAACAATTACTGAGGCATGCCAAGCAATTCCTGCAGGCAATAACTTAGGCGATGTTGTCCATGCACCTAATGATCCATCACCTGCAATTGGTGCAATATTGGTTAGATTATTCGAAGAACTTCCATCTCCACCAATTGAATAAATGAACCCATGGTAATTAACAGATGTTGATTTATTTACTACTTGAGGTAGATTAGTCGCTGATTGCCAAGATGAATTACTGCCAGGGACAGTTGCCGCATAAGCCTTAGATAAAATACCACTACTTAAAGAAACAAAAGATACAGTGATCATGAAAATGTAGATATACTTACGTAATATTTTTTTCATTTTCTTTTTACCCCTCTATAAAAACTTAATAGTTATGTTAATAATAGATTATTGCACAAATAATTACAAAACTATTATCTTTAAAACTAAAAAACAAGCATTCTTGGTTTTTTAGTTATTCGTACGTGCCCACCGAAAGCGGCTGGAAATTTTAATTAGTATTTTTGTTTTTCACTACGCCGCTATTTAAACGTACGAACATGCTAATGTTTATATCTGAAAACGTAGATACTGTCAAATACTAACTAATTAGCTTATTAAAAACATCTTCGTTTAATATATCTATTCCGAGTTTTTTAGCTTTTTCAATTTTAGATTGGCCTGGATTCTGTCCAAGAATTAGATATGTTGTTTCTTTAGATACACTACTTTGAAAAGTTCCACCTAAGCTACGTATTTGATCAGCAGCTTCTTCTCTTTCAAAAGTATTTAGTGTGCCACTAATTACGAAATACATGTTTTTAAATATTTGCTTGGATAATTTAGCCTCAGCTGGAGAAACACCAAATTTTTTGAATTTACTTAGCAGACTTAAGTTATTTGGATCCGAAAACCAATTGACTATAGATTCTGCCACAACCTCACCGACTCCTTCAATGCTAAGAAGTTCATCCTCAGAAGCTTTTATTAAATTATCTAGAGAATGAAAGTGACTAACTATATCATTGGCTGTTTGAATACCTACGTGCCGAATACCTAATCCGAATACAAATTTTGCTAAGTTTGGTTTTGTCTTATTCTTAATTGAATCAATTAGCTTTTGGGCGGATATATCAGCAAATCTATCTAACTTAGAAACCTCTTCAAATGTTAGTTTATATAGATCAGCAGAATCTTTAATTAAATTGCCTGCAAGTAAGTTTTGGATATTTTTCTCGCCAAGTCCATCAATATTAAGTGCTGCTTTAGAAGCAAAATGAACTATGGTGTTCTTAACTCTAGTTGGACACTCATCATTTGGGCATCGCCAAACAGCTTCATCTTCTTTAATCTTAACTAGCTTTGTATTACACTCGGGGCAAACTGAGGGCATCTTAAATACTTTTTCAGAACCATCTCTAAGTTTAGTGATTGGTTCTACAACCTCTGGAATAATATCTCCAGCTTTACGAACAATAACTGTATCGCCAATGCGAATATCTTTTCTAATAATCTCCCCCTCATTATGTAGAGTTGCCATTTGAACTGTAGTTCCAGCTAAGACGACTGGAGTAAGAATGGCGACAGGTGTTGCAGCGCCTGTTCGACCAATACTAATAAAGATATCTCTGAGTTTCGTCGTAGATTGTTCGGCTGGATATTTGTAGGCTATGGCAGCCCGAGGAGCCTTACCAACTATTCCTAATTTTTGAAACAATTCTCGGTCATTTATCTTGATGACTAAGCCATCAGTATTAAATTCCATTGTTTGACGTTTATCTGCCCAAATATTAACAGCTTTCATGACTTTA
The DNA here is from genome assembly GCA_903891235.1 of uncultured Candidatus Saccharibacteria bacterium. Taxonomy (GTDB): domain Bacteria; phylum Patescibacteriota; class Saccharimonadia; order Saccharimonadales; family UBA4665; genus CAIYEO01. Next base: position 1,566 of record CAITDW010000151.1, on the reverse strand, counting down.
TCTATACTATTCGCGACATAGCTTTTACCAAATGATGGAGAATTAACAATAAGTCCCAGATTAGCAATAGTTTCATAAGCTGCCTGGTTAGTTTTTATTCTACTACTAGGTGTAACTAAAATATCGTAAGCTCGAAAGATTAACGGTCGCTTTGCAACTAAAGATGAGTCTAATTGTCTGACAGTGCCAGCGGCTAGATTTCTGGGATTTGCATAAACCGGCAATCCTTCGTCACTTCTTTGTTTATTAAGTTTATCGAAGTCCTTTTTATTTAAGACTATTTCACCTCTTATTTCAGTTCTACCTTTTAAGAATTCTTCATAACCCTTCTTAGCATGCAATCTTAAAGGAACAGAAGCTATGGTTTTAACATTCTCGGTTACGTCTTCCCCGGTTGTTCCATCGCCTCTAGTAACAGCCTGATTAAACTTACCGTCCATGTATATAATTGAACAAGCTAGTCCATCCATTTTAATATCTACAAAAAAATTATTATTAGTTTGACCAGAAAGTTTAATCATGCGATCAGCCCAATGCTTCACTTCAGATTCATCAAAAACATCATTCAAGCTAAGCATCCTGGTTTCATGATCAACCTTATTAAAAGTAGTAAGAATTTTAACTCCAACTTTTTGAGTTGGTGAATTGTCGAGAATGACTTTGGGAAATTCTGCTTCTAATTTTTTAAGCTCATTCATTAGTCCATCGTAAACTGAATCATCCACCGATGGCTTATCTAGTGCATGATACTCATAAGAATAGTTATTAAGCTGTTCGACTAATTTATTGACTCTTTTTTTTGCTGCTTCGAGTGTCATATTAAGCTCCTATATAAACTGTACATATAGGAGTGGAATATAATTATCAAAGTTAGCGAACTAATAAATTCAACAACTGCTAGGGTATTTGTAGAAATCATTGCGGCTGGAATATTGATTATTGCAAAGTATAAGATCAAAAATAAGAGTAAAAACATAATCCTACCAAAAACTGCAATACGTCTTTTGCTTATCATTTCCTTGGCCAGTCTGAGTGATTGAATGGGTTCCATGTTGGGTAAAGTAGATATATAAAAAGCAATGATTGAATTAGTGAGAAAATATAAAGATAGAAGATAAAGTGCACCTGTTGCTATAACTACAAATATTTCCTCCAATAAGTTGACATGAACCACATTACCAAAAAAATAAGCGAAAAGTGCCGATCCTAAAGCTAGTGGGATAAATTCAAGAGCAATTATTAAAAGAATAATTAGGGATGGTATAAGAGGATACATCCCCCTATAAAAAGCAAGTTTAGCGGTTATTTTTAACTTAGCGTGAACCTCCCTAAGGGCATAAATAACAACTAAAGAAATAACTACAAGGATAACTAGCTGATAAATTGCTGTGGCCGAGCTAGAAATACCTTGCTGATTATTGCTATCAAGGATATTACCAAGCAAATTAGATGTTTTAGAAATAGATCCTGAGCTTAGATATGTAAATCAGCAGTGGATTATATTAAATAGAAACCACGCGGAAATTTTAGCCAAAGAGGACAAAATTACTAAGTTAATTTCAAAAT
>CAITDW010000150.1 GCA_903891235.1 uncultured Candidatus Saccharibacteria bacterium | reverse complement strand
TTTGAGAGTTCAATCCGCTGCTCTACCGACTGAGCTACCTGGCCATATAAATTCTCACGACAAAAACCGTGAAGAAGCGGAATTATAGCAAAAATAGGCAATTTTAACGAACCCTGACCCCATTATTCCCAATCTGAGAGTCCTATAACTAGACGCTGAGTTTTTCAAAAAGCTCACCGTTACTTAACTAGACGGTGGTTTGAGCGTGAAGTGTCAAAACTTTTGACGGTTATATTCTATTCGTTTAAAACGACTTTTTTGAATATCAATATATTTTTTATAGAACTACAGTTTTTAAATATTCAACTTGAGTAAAACGAACGGTTGGAAACAATTTAGTTATTTGATCCAGTCCTATATTAAGTTTTCTTGGGGCCAATGCAAAACATTTTTTTAATGTGCCCTGAATCTTTTCTGAGAGAATATCTGCTTTTTCATATGTGCTAAAGCTGTTAATGAAATCAAAGGCTTTTTTTACATTATCTTTGTTTACCGAGATGCCTATTTTTAAATTTAAATCATCAATATCAATCTTTATTTTAGAAAAAATTAAAGCGAGATAAACCCACATATATAAATCTTCTAGTTCGGCTGCAATTAATTCTAGAGCCTTAGAGTCAACAGTTTCCTTTAATTCTGAAGTTATTTCAGCGTTAATTTCATTTAATTCAATATTGTGACCAGTTTTTTTCCCAATAAAATCATTATATTCTTTAGATAATGAAAATTTAGTTAAAGCATCAAATCTATCTAGTAATGGCGGATGGCTTGAATACATTTCATGTTCTTGTATCTTGTTTTTTATGTGTTCATTATCTTCACGGAATCTTGCATAGTTAAATTTAATAAGAGAATCATCTAGTCCAGATAATATAAGAAGTATCGTTTGAGCTGCAGTATCAAAATCTTTACAAGCTAATAAGCCTATTCTATCAGCAGATATTTCTAACGCCCTTGCAAAAATCATGTCTTCAAGAGAGTTAGAATTTTGAGTGAAATTGATAATATTTCCCATTAAAGCGTGACCAATTTCATGACCAATTATAAAAGACAGCCTATCAGGCTTCATTTTGCAAGCCCCTGAACTAAGGCCCACAGTAATTGGATAAGTATTGACATAACAGTAAGCTTCTATTTCGTTTTTTGGGAATATATATAAATCAACAATTGACCTATTGATATGTAACTTATCACATACCTCAGTTAATACTCTATCTAGTGAGGGCGTTATAGCAACAGAAGCTTTTAATGAACTCTTTGCGAGAATAGCTACACTAGGATTTAACTCCCCATCTACTACGTTACCAATCTGAATAATTTTTGGGGGGACTAAATAATCTTTTAGGCTAGGTAAAATAAATGGCTCAATAGCTTTTCTTGCTTCGTTAATATTGTGATCGTTATTTTGCATATTTTTTTCTAGCTTTTGCAATAGCATCTAGCATTGCCTGTGCCTTATTTTTTTCTTCTTCATCCTCTAGGGCTTGTATACGTCCATTCCATTTCGTAAACTCTTTATTTAAATAGTCTTTAATTTCCGCTTTAGTCCACTCTGGATTTATTACAATCATACTATCCATCGTTTCATCGAGCTCTGATCCACCCTTCATTTCTAAAAATGCTTTGTCAGTCATAGCTTGTATATCTTTAACATTAATTCCCAACTCTTTACCGATGCTATTAATTAATTTCATTTCGGATTTTGTTATTTCATTATCTGCACCAATAACATCCATTAGTAGTTTCATTGATGATTGATTGATTGAGCCAATATTTATTTCCTTTAATCTTTTAATTAATGGCTCTTGAGGATTGTTCTTTTCAGTTTCTAATTTATAAGCTTCTTTTAAGGCTGAATTTAGGAAATTTTTTATATACTCTTTTCTGCTATCTACTGCATAACTTATTTCTTGTTTAATCCATGCTTGAATAGCTTTACCTTCCTGCGCATTCATTTCTCCATCTTCTGAAGCTACAGCAACTGCTAATTTAATAATAATAGCCTTTGCTTCTTCTCTCTCTTCTATTGACTCTCTCCAGCCTTTTTCTTTTAAATTAACCTCTACATCTTTGAACGCTGCCGAAAAAACCTCTGAATCTGTTGGCATTAACCCATAATTAATTGTTGAAAGCGATTTAGTTGGAATTACTCTAGCGTAAACACGTATTTTTCTTTTGCCTTTTTTGGTTCCGACAGTAATTTCTGGGAAAAATCTAGCTACACTGATCCAGTCAAGATAACCTTGATTAGGAGTAACGCCCTTTAAATCAACAACACTTTGGTAGCCATCTGTATTTTTTTCTCTGAAGCCTTCTATAGAGGAAATAATTGCATCAAATTTTTCGTCTGTATAATCAAATAAAGAGGTAGCTATAGATATATCGGTAGTGTATCCGAGTTTAAAATGACCTCTAATATAAACGTCATAAGCGTCAGCTTTTCTGTCGCTAATATCTACCTTAATGGGCTCAACTTTCATTTCAAAGGCTCCCATTTCCCTAAATTGATTTTTTACATTCTCAACAATATCGCCACCATCTTTAACTGTCTTAATAACTCCTTTTGTCCCTTTTTTGATAGCTGTAATTCCGTGGCCGATCCCCCACCAAAAAAGCCACCAAAGTGCAATTACAAGAATAAACTCCATAATTACTCCACTATAAAATCATTAATATCAATAGTTGTCTTAGCGCCTTCACTCTGAGCGGTAATATCAACCTCAATTTTTTTATTAGATTCCGTATCAATGAATTCAGCTCGCATAACGCCATTTTCTTGATAAGAATAAGTTACCTTTACTTCCATGCCTTTAGGGCGGTTAGGAGGTAAATCTAATTTTCCGTTCCAAATAGCTCTTACAAATTTTGGATCAGTTTCTGCATTAGGTGACTGGGTGATTGTTAGATTAACTATTATTTGATTATCGTGGATTGTATAAAAAGGAACTGTTTGAGAACAAGGTATCTTCGCGTTCTTTTTTATAATGATTGAATTAAAATCTTTGTTGTCATTATCTAAAGAGATATATCCAAAATATGCTGGAGCGATTTCTTGAAATTTCATTGCTGATACTGTTTTCTTTTGAGCGGGCTTCAGTATCTCTTTATTAGCTTTATAGCCAGCATATATTGCAGCACCTAAAGCAATAGTTTCATCTGGATTACCAAATACAATTGGTTTTTTACCAAATACTCTTTTAAGGGATCGTTGAAAAATTGGCGTGCGTGAGCTGCCTCCAGCTAATATAACCTCAGTAATATCCTCTTTTTTTAATTTTGCTTCTGCGAGAACACTATCACAGAGCATCTCTGCTTGAACAACGAAACTTGAAATAGATTCTTCATACTCTTCTCTGGTTATAATAAAGGATGTTTTTGGTATATCAGAACCAACTAAAGTAACTTTCTTTTCATCTAATGTTGTTAACGCTTTTTTTATTTCTTCTGCATCAT
>CAITDW010000149.1 GCA_903891235.1 uncultured Candidatus Saccharibacteria bacterium | reverse complement strand
TAATTCTATGAGGTTCACCGCCTATAAATCTCGAACCATACACTACGGCTGCATGTTCTCTCTCGATTGGATATAGTAATCTTTTGTATTCTTCTGGATCATACTCAAGGTCTGCATCTTGAATCACGACTACATCACCCTTTGATTCCAGTATTCCTTTTTTAAGTGCAGCACCCTTACCTTGATTAATTTTTTGAAAAATCAACTTAATGCTTTTGTTCTGCTTTGCTAATTTTTCTAATATATCTCTAGTTCCATCTTTTGAACCATCATCAACAATAATTATTTCTTTTTTTGTTGAACCAAGGTCTACGTCCATAACCTCGTCTATTATTTTTTCGATTGTATCTTTTTCGTTATAGCAAGGCATAACTATTGATAATAAATTAGTCTTTTTCACAACTACCTTTCGTTAATAATTACTGTTAATATTATGTTAACATATCTTGAAAGCGATGTTTATTATGAGGGAAAAAATTACCAAGATTATAAAAATAGATTTTATTCGTTTTTCCATAGTCGGAGGGCTTGGATTTTTAATAAATTTAATTCTATTAACATTACTACATAGACAACTCGGTGTAGATATATTTCTGGCCCAGCTTATTAGTGCCGAGATTGCACTATTCAGTAATTTCCTACTTCATAATCATTGGACATATGCTCATCATAAGGTAGATAAATCAAAGACCAATTTACTCATTAAGTTTCATTTAACTTCTTGGCCTGCAATATTAGGCAGTACATTAATGGTTGGTTTGTTTGAGAAACTAGCACATTTTGGCAATCTGTTATCTCTAAGTATAAGTTCAGTAATCATCTTGGGGTGGAATTTCTTTTGGTCTAAATATTTTGTTTGGAAAGACGTTAATATTAATAAGATTGAAGGAGATATAGAATGAAAATTTCTGTCGTAGGTACTGGGTATGTTGGTTTAGTAACTGGAACTTGTTTCGCTGAAACTGGTAATGAAGTAACTTGTATAGATATAGATGAAGCTAAGGTAGGGATGATGAAGGATGGCAAAATTCCTATTTATGAGCCAGGTCTAGAAAAAATCTTTAAACGTAACATTAAAGAAAAACGATTGATTTTTACATCTGATTTGAAGTCCGGAATAAAAGATGCAGAGGTTATATTCTTAGCTCTTCCAACTCCACCCGGAGAGGATGGTTCAGCTGATCTCTCGTATATCATGGATGTTGCTAAAAAGATTGGCCCATATCTAAATAAATACACTATCGTAATAGATAAGAGTACCGTTCCCGTCGGTACTTCAGAGCAAGTTAATGAATGCATAGAAAGTACTACAAAAGCAGAATTTGATGTAGTATCGAACCCAGAATTTTTACGAGAAGGCTTTGCTGTTGATGATTTCATGAAGCCAGATCGAGTAGTCATAGGAACAAGTTCCGAGAAAGCCAAGAAAGTACTACAAAAGCTCTATAGTCCATTTGTTAAGCAAGGTAACCCTATATATTTTATGGATGAAAAATCTGCTGAAATGACAAAGTATGTAGCTAATTCATTCCTAGCGACAAAAATATCTTTCATGAATGAAGTCGCTAATCTCTGCGAAATACTTGGAGCGAATGTTGATGATGTCCGGCTTGGTATTGGTTCTGATGAAAGAATTGGAAAACGTTTCTTGTTCCCAGGAATTGGCTATGGAGGAAGTTGTTTTCCTAAAGATGTGATGGCTCTTCAAAAATCTTCTAGCAATATGGGCTATGACTTTAAGATTCTAAACTCTGTAAGTGAAGTGAATAAAATTCAAAAACTAGTACTAACTAAGAAGATGATGAAATATTACGAGGATAATGTTAACGGCAAGACTTTTGCAGTATGGGGACTATCTTTTAAGCCAGACACCGATGACATTCGAGAAGCTCCAGCTCTTGAGATTATTAATAGCTTAATCTCTAATGGGGCTAAAGTTAATGTCTTTGACCCAGAAGCCATGCCTAATGTTAAGAAGCTCATGAAAGACAGTAAGAATATTCAGTATTTTGATAATGAATATGACCTACTGGAAGACTGTGACGCATTAATCATAGCGACAGAATGGTCTGAATTTAAAAGCCCAGACTTTAATAAGATTAAAAAATTATTAAAAAAACCTGTCATATTTGATGGCAGAAATTTATTTAATAATGATGATATGCGAGGTAAGGGACTGTACTATGAAAGTATTGGTAGGGAGATTATTAATGACTAAAAACATTCTAATAACTGGTGGCGCTGGTTTTCTTGGATCTCATTTGGCAGATAAATATCTTGCAGAAGACTATAAGGTCACTTGTGTAGATAATTTATCTACTGGATCAATTAAAAACATTGACCACCTTTTAAAAAATAAGAACTTTAATTTTATAGAATATGATATATGTAGACCAGTTCCAAAAAGCCTAACTAAAGAAAAATTTGATATTATTGCTAACCTAGCATCACCAGCAAGCCCTCCTCATTATCAGAGACTTGCAATTGAAACACTTGACGTAGGATCAATTGGTTTAAAAAATATGCTTGATCTAGCTAAAAAAAATAATGCAAGATTTTTCCAGGCCTCTACAAGTGAGGTGTATGGTGACCCGGAGATTCATCCTCAACCAGAAAGCTACAAGGGAAGTGTTAATACATATGGACCTAGAAGTATGTATGATGAGTCTAAAAGATTTGCCGAAGCCCTTATCTATTCTTATCGAAAGAAATACAAATTAAATACTGTCATTGCTCGCTTCTTTAATACATATGGTCCTAGAATGGATCCTCATGACGGAAGAGTGGTGTCTAATTTCATTGTACAAGCACTTGAAGGGCGTTCTTTAACCGTTTATGGCGATGGAATGCAAACTAGGAGCTTTTGTTATGTTGATGACCTTATTGAGGCCGTAAAAATACTTATAGATTCTAATCAAGAAGGACCTATGAACCTAGGTAATCCAGGTGAGTTTACGATAATAGATTTAGCAAAAAAGGTCATTAATTTAACAGCTTCCAAATCTGAACTAATTTATGAAACATTACCTGGTGATGATCCTATGCAGCGAAAACCTGACATTGGACTGGCCATAAATAAGTTACATTGGGACCCAAAGATTAAACTTGATGAAGGTCTTAAAAAAACAATAGATTATTTTAAGACTACAATATAATAAATCACTTAATTAAACCCAGTACATATTTTCCATAACCAGACTTCTCAAGAGGTCTAGCTAGTTCTTCTAATTGATCCTGATTAATATATTTCTCTTGCCAAGCAACCTCTTCAATACATCCAATTTTATAACCAGTTCTTTCTTCGATCACTTGGACAAACTGTGCTGCCTGATTCATTGATTCAAATGTTCCAGTATCTAACCAAGCTGATCCTCGTTCGAGTGTCATCACCTTTAACCTTCCTTGTTTTAAGTATTCTTCGTTAATTGATGTTATCTCAAGTTCACCTCTGCCACTAGGTTGTATATTTTTTGCAATTTCTAGCACTGAATTGTCATAGAAGTATAATCCTACAACTGCAAAGTTAGATTTTGGCTTTACTGGCTTTTCCTCGATCGATATAGCGTTATTATTTGAATCAAATTCCACTACACCATATCTTTCTGGATCGGACACCTCATATGCAAAAACCCTACCACCATCAGGATTGGTGCAATCCTTAAGACTTTCACCAAAACCTTGACCGTAAAATATATTATCTCCAAGTATTAATGCTACTGAATCCTTGCCAATAAACTCCTCTCCTATGATAAATGCTTGGGCTAGTCCTTCAGGTTTTGGTTGAATTGCATATTCAAGCCTTATTCCTAAGCTCAATCCATCTCCAAGTAATTTTTGAAATTGAGATTGATCCTCAGGGGTTGTTATAATTAATATTTCTCTTATGCCAGCCATCATAAGAGTAGATAGTGGATAATAGATCATTGGTTTGTCATAAATTGGCATTAATTGTTTTGAAATACCCTTAGTTATTGGGTAGAGTCTAGTTCCTGATCCTCCAGCTAAAATTATACCTTTCATGATGAAGTCTCCTTTTTGATATAGTCTATTAATTCTTCTTCCCAAGCTCTAGATTTAAAACCCTTAGATTGAATTTTGCTCAAATTTAGAGTACTTTTTAGGGGTCGTGGAGCAATACCCTCTTTGTCTTTATAGTATTCTTCCGTGGATACATTAATGACATTATTGGTCATGTTCATATATTCAAATATTCTTCTTGTGATATCGGCCCAGCTCTTTTCTTCCCCAGAGTTACTTAAGTTGTATGTTCCAAATATTGAACTGGTGTTTATAAGAAAATCTATTGCTCTGACTAGTTCATTTGTAAAAGTTAACCTTCCAATTTGATCTGAAACTACATTTGGGTTAATACCTTTTTTGCCAAGCTCAATCATAGTCTTAACAAAGTTTTTGCCTTCACCAATAACCCATGAAGTGCGTAGTATGTAATGCTTTGGGAGGGATGAAACTATTATATCTCCAGCAGCTTTACTGGATCCATAAACGCTCAAAGGGCTAAAAAATTCATCCTCATTATGATTATTTATTTTGCCATCGAAAACATAGTCAGTTGATATATGTAATAGAGTTAAATCATTGTCCCTGGCAATTATAGATAAGTTCTTTGGGCCTATTGCATTAACTTTCCAAGCCATTACTCGGCCTTCCTCAGTTTCGGCACCATCAACATTAGTATAAGCTGCAGCATTTAAAATAATCTTAAATCTCGACCAATTAAATTTTTTTAATTCTTCTAAGTTAGTAATATCCAGTTCTTTAAAATCTACATTAGTTGCATTGGGGTATTGTAGCTTAAGTGCTGTGCCAAGTTGACCATTTGATCCTATAATTAATATATTTTCTTGATTCATTTAAAATTCCATTGGTCTAACATCTTTAAGATATGGATTATTTTTATCTTTCTCTGATACGATCGATTCATTTTCGGTTAAGGGCCAATTAATTTTCAGATCTTTATCAAATAAATTGACCGCACCATACTTAGCATCAGGCGAATAGTAATCATTTACTAAATAAGTATACGTAATATTATTATCTAGTGTCTGATAACTATTAGCCACACCACGAGGAACAAAGACTGCTTTATCTGGTGTTATTTGCATGGTTAGTACCTGACCAAAAGTTTTGCCTTTTCTAATGTCTACCCACGCACAAAATACTCTTCCATTTGCTACAGATATGTATTTTTCCCAAGGTTCTGCATGTAATCCTCTAATGGTTCCCTTATCTATATTGAAAGAATAATTATTTTGTACAATATTAAAATTCGGGAGACCAAGAGATTCTAGTTTTTCTTTCTGATAATTTTCCTTAAACCATCCTCGCTCATCTTTATGTGAAACTAAATCAATTTCAAATAAACCTGGAATAATTGTTTCTTTGACGCTTAGAATCTTAGACATTATCTACCTATCACTTTATATTTTTCTTCAGTTTGGTGTTTCTCGGGTTTCCACCAAGCTTCATTCTCTTTATACCACTTTATTGTTGCTTCTAGTCCTGCATTAAAATCTGTATACTTTGGTCTCCATCCAAGTTCATCTCTCAGTTTTGTAGCATCAATTGCATACCTCAGGTCGTGTCCTGGTCTGTCGTTAACCTGGTCATAGGCTTTTTTATCCTTACCCATCATATCTAATATCATTTCAATAACATGTTTATTATTTTC
>CAITDW010000148.1 GCA_903891235.1 uncultured Candidatus Saccharibacteria bacterium | reverse complement strand
TTTCAAAATGATATACAAAGAATATGGTTAAACAAAAAAAAGAGACTCGTAGAACAGACTACAAGCCTCTAATTCTGCGGTTAGATTTAATACTAGCGCAATTAATTCTGTTGGTAACGAATCACTATAAATAGTGATTCTTTTTCAGGAAGCCCACAATAAACCATCCCAATATTAAAGGCGATAAATGTGTAAGGCGACCATTAAAAGGTACAATGTTCGTAGCATTGTACCTTTTAAATTCTTTAGCAAATATATTATTCTATTTCTTAGCAAATAGATTTTGACTGATAGATTTTTTACAGTACCCATGTTAATATCTAATATTTTTATTGCGGTAATTAATATGTATTTAAACCGAAAATTTATTTTTTTTAAGTAAAACTTAAAAAAATTTTTTATTTTGCAAATATTTTATACCTTTGACTTAAATTTATACACGGTGGAATCGTATACCAAATCTTTTGAAAGTTGCTTAAGCCAAGCAAAATTGGAATTTTCTGGAGCAATTAGTCTAAAAGCGAAATTTGCAAGTTATAATATCAATACTGATGAAAATCTAGTTAAGCTTGATGATTTATTCTTATACTGGGATAGCCTTTTTGTTTTATGTGAAACAAAATATACTCCTCATGAAATTAAAATATCAAAGAATTTCCCCTATGCTACAACCATAAAGAATAATATTGCAATATTGAAATTAGAATATAACAAAGCCAAAAGTGCAAGTATATTACTTGAAATTTCAAAATTAATAAAGCAACTGCACCAAGCAATTTCATCATACACAAACAAGCGTAAATCATTAATAAAAAAACTAAGACGGATAATTAAAATAAAGTCAGTTATAGACTTACGATCCTTTTATCGTAAGATGATTAGATTCTTATTCAAAAACATGAGTGATGTATCTGGTTATGATAATAAGCAAACTTTTTCGACGAAATCAATCAATTGTAAAAGTTTAAATTATTATCAAAATGAAAAATCACATAAATTATATAAAACAGAGTTCCCTTACTCTACTAAGCAATGTTCTGAATTTTGAACTACTATCCAGTGAGCAAATTGAATCCTATACAGATCTTAAGGAACAATTAGAAAAAGCTACTGATGAAAAAGAAATACTACATATTATTATTACTATAGTTGCATATGGTGATATTGCTCCTGAGTACTTTAAATACACTTAATATGAATATTGGTACATCAATTAAATCAATTAGAAAATACAAGAATATTAATCAGGGCGATTTGGCTGATCGAATACTAATTTCTCAAACTGCACTCTCTCAAATAGAGAATGGAACTTCAAATCCAAGTCCGAAGACTATCAAAAAAATTTGCGAAGTACTTGATATTCCCGAACCTGTTTTATATATCTTAGGAATTGATTCATCTGATGTACCTGAAAATAGGAAAGAAATGTATAACATATTATTTCCTTCAGTTCAGAAAATAGTATTTGAAATTCTTGGTGCAGATGTTAATAAATAGATAGTTTTCAAATCAAAAAACAATAACACCCCACAAGTGTTACTCCCCATTACTATCAGTTACCACTAACCCTGAAATTGCCACAGCACTGGCTACGCTCTATGCCCGGCAGCGCTAAGCAAAGACCAGTTAGGGGTTGTTCATTCTGCAGCATAGCTTAATGCTTAGGTAATGATCTCTTCAGAACAAAGAAAAGAAAGCCGGTCATTGCGTGGCTCACTACTGGCTATGTGCATGGCTATTACCAGAAGCAATCTCAGCATGCGCAGTAATATTCCGGAAGTGTTGCCAATGTTACTTTTCAATCTGATATTTTAAAAGAAAGCTTCTACCTTTATCCTGATACAGGTCTATTTTCACTTCCTGGCTCCAGGGGCAGATCAAAGAAAAACAATAAAAAAGATCAACCAGATATTGACTCTATTTCATTTGAGGAATTATCAGGAATCAGCTATCAATATTTATATGACCAGCAGGAAATTTGCAAAAGAGATAACAAGCTGC
>CAITDW010000147.1 GCA_903891235.1 uncultured Candidatus Saccharibacteria bacterium | reverse complement strand
GAGTAAAGATATTATCTTCAGGTATACCGCTAACGGAGAGGTGATATAGAACAATCCTAGAGAATATTACGAAAAAGTTAAAGCGGGCACTCGAGTGCCCATTTCTATATATAAGGATGAAAAGGATATAAAAGATAGATCTAGCGTGCAAGCGCACGAATCTAATTTTTTGCAAAATTCTAAAAAGGTAATTGTTAAGAAAGCTGTTTTAGCTAATACTCGTAAAAAAACAACTAACCAAGAACGTAAAGCAAGGATTTACACACCTAAATTCAAACAATATGATAAACCAAAGAGCTTAAGCGAGCATTATCCACTAACTAACGAGGAATGCTCAGAACTTCAAAATAGTTCAGGTCGTGAATTTACCATAAATGCAATGAATGAGATATTGCTGGATATGTCACGAAAACCCAAAGAGTCTAGGCATGAGTTTCCCTCAAAGGCTGCTTTTATGGCTTATATGAGCAAAGTTTACCGCTATGAGGGGCGAGATGCCGTAAAAACTGCTAATTCTGGCTTTAAGATACTAGCTAGAGCAACGAAAGCGGAGGTTATTCAGCACACCACTCAAACAGAGCGTGAGAGTTATCTAAATCTGGTTGAACAACAAGCAATAACGCATAGAAGCGATGAAAACCAATTGAAAGCGAAGTGGGCAAATACTTTACCTACTAATGTGGCTTATAATTTATTGTCAAACATGAGAACAGTGCGAAAAGTAGGTAAAATGTTAGAAGTACCAATGGATAAAGAAGTTGAGTTAACCGAGTATTCAAGGGAAATAATACTGGCTCAAGCTAACGCAGTTGGCTGTTTTATGGGGGTTGAAAGGTTAGAGGTTTTGGTAAAAAGGTAAGCTAGGAGTACAAAGTTTGGATACTGACTTGTAAGGCGTCTTTTTATTTTTTCTTTTGAATTGTAAATTAGAAAAAGATATACTTGTAATTGTTAATTAATAAAAATCTTAGGAGCTAAAATGAAAGTAGTAAAAACTAGTAAAGACACAATAAGAAAAGAATTTAAACAGTTATCAAAAAAAGATCAAGAAGAGCTTCTTAAAGAGTATAATACACATTTCTCTACTGATGATGATAGTGACCCAAGTTCTAAAGAATATTCTCCTAAAAAAGATGAATCTATACAAGTAACTTCTGAAATTATTGAGCAAGATATTTCGTCATACCTAAATTCTATCGAAAAATTAAAACAGTATTTTATTGGAGATAAATACAACAATAGTCCATTATCTCGTGCTATAGAGGAAGGTAAAATATCTCAGGTAAGGGAAATGTATCCTATAAAAGAATCTTTAAGCGATGCAAAACTTTTGCAAAAGATTGCTATTGATATTACTCACGATACAGCGCAAGAAAACTATCACATTAGTAAAGATGTTGCTTTAAGAATTTTTTCCGAAGTTGAACATCAACTTAATCTGATGGGAGAGGATACTACAGAAGTAGTCGAGGCTTATAACTTTGAGTAAATCATGAGTAAGATTGCTTACCTAAATCAAGATAATTGGAATAATTTTGATTATAGTTTTAGATATTTAGATGCTTTAGCCTCCTTACTACACGTGCAAACAGATGTTGATGCTACCATAGAATATGAGAATAAGATTTACTTGTCTTATAATAGCACATTAACTACTCAGAATCAAAAGTGTGTAAACTTTATTCAAAATATTTTAACTAATCTTAATAGTTATTCAAATGATCATATATTAGGCTTATATTTAATCTTTAATATGGATTTTATAGAACTAGCAAAAAAGACTAGAAACCATGTAGATGAGAGTGGTGTAGATTTACTGGAGAATTTTGTGACACTCCATAGTAAAACTAAGATACCTCTCATTAGTAATATAAAAAAAATAAACAATCCAGAAGAATTAGATAAATATTACACGAACCAAATCGTTTTGAGTTACAAAAATATTTTGACATATTTATTAGAAAATAAATTAGATTATCACTTAGGTACGTTTTTAAGACCGCTTCAAGATTCTTATAAACTTTATAATTTTTTGACAAAAGATTATACGTATACGGATTTAATTGTGTTAGAAAACCCCAATAATATTCATGCTGACTCTAACATAATAGATTATTTTAAAAGTAGTAAATATTTAGATAAAAATTATGTAGGAGTATCAAAGTTATGCTGCGGATATTGCGATAAATATTTGGAAGAAGCTGGATATGAACATAGAGGAACGCATGGTGTATGTGATGAAAAATGGAAAATGACTTCTCCTCTAGAGGAGAAGTTTAAAAATTCTGCAATAAAAATTCAAGAATTTGATCAGAACAATCAGCCTGTCCAATATAGAAAATTATCGAGTGACTATTTTGAGGAAGAAATAAAAGTAAAATTAGGTAAGTTTGTATTTTTTGAAGGACGAACTAGACAGTGTTACGAGGTTTATTCTCTTGATAGTATAAAAAAAGGTTGCGGTGATGGTTATCATGAAATTCTTATAGGAGAAGAAAGTTTTTCGTATAGTACTATGGGATATTGGGGAGTCGATTAAATCTTAACTATTACACCTTAAGCAAATCTAGCCTTACAAAAGGCACGAGATAAACAAATTACCTCAGTTCGGGATAAGCGTATAGTTTAGAGATAGATCAAAACCATGATTTATTGAAGGTTTATTTTTCTTAAGGCAATAAGATATAAACGTGGATAGTATGTGCACAAAGGCATTGATAGGTGAT
>CAITDW010000146.1 GCA_903891235.1 uncultured Candidatus Saccharibacteria bacterium | reverse complement strand
TATATCACTCTTTCAAGTGGGCCTAGACTATATCTTAGATTATCATTGAAGAATGGTTAGTTCCCCTCAAACCCACAGGCATCTAGTCGTTGAACGTCCACCATATCCTATCATAACGGATTTAGGTAGTTCGCTGCGAATTTTCCATTGTATTATATTTTGGCTTTTTACTATACCTTCAGCAATTAACTGAAGCCACTAAGAAGGTTTCCCAATTAGTTTAGTACCAAAATCTTTAGGAGGTCCCCGCAATTTGGATGTGTTGCCCTCTAAACAGGACTAGCAAGTTCTTTATTATCATTATTGTCTATATTCTTAATGGAAGCCATCCCATTTTTATATATATTATGTTGTTTCATATTTTCACTATATGTTACCCAGTCTAAATTTTCAACATTATTATTCTGTTTATTTTCATCTTTATGATGAACCATAGGATAATTATTAGGATTTTCTATATACATTTTTGCAACCAAATAATGAACTGAAAAATCTTTACGTTTTTTAGAATTATTACCAAATGTAATATACTCATAACCATTATTCAATCGTATACTCATAAATTTTTTAGCACTTTTACTATATACTTTACCATTAGAAGTTATAATATATCTTGGATACTCCTCAAGTGATTTACCTATTGGTTCAGGTATGGCAACATAAACAAAATCTGTATATTTCCAAAAAAAACCTTTATGATGAGGTTTTTTACCTTTACATACACAAGATATTGACGAATCTGTAAAACCAGTTATTTTTGATGCTTCTTTTATAGAATTAAAAACTTTTATTAATTTATCTTCCATTGTATATTGAGATACTCTATATGTTTTAGCTATACGTAATTTAGTATCTCTAGCATGTTCTGCATTTTGTTTAGTAGTCATCCATTCTAAATTTTTAAGACAGTTATTTAGTTTATCTCCATCTTTATGATTTACAATATCATTACCATCTGGTTTATCCAAAAATGCTATAGCTACTAATCTGTGAATAAATTGATCATTTTTTACCCCATTTTTTTGTAAACATACACGTAAATAAGCTGATTTACTTGGTTTTAATATCTTGCTTATTTTATGTTGAAGACTTTTAACTCTTCCAAGAGAAGATATTTCATAATATTTTTCATAATCTTTAATTGGCTTCCATATTTCGTTTATTGAATTTTCGGTCATCTTTTACTATAGCGACCAAATCCTTAAACCTCTAATTAAAACAATAATAACTTTTAAACTCACTCTGTGGCCGTATAAACCACCTCTTGACCTCGTTAACACCAACTCATCTGGGATTTACTCCAGAATCATCGTCCTGTGGTAGCCATCAATCTAACACTGATTATTAAATCAGAGACATAAAAGATTGAGTTACTCCACAGCACCCTTTCGGGTGGGACTAGACTGTACCTTAAGCTATCATCGGGGATAATGCCCCTCAAGCCAACCATCACCCAGTCGTTGCACAGCTTCCATACCAAATTATTTAAGGTTTAGGAATACTGCTCAGGATTGCCCAATCTCTTACGTTGTAACCATACCTTCTAGTTTTCCCAGAAGCCATCTAATAGTTTCCTATTAGACTTGGTAGTAAGAGTTCATAGGGGATTCCCTGAACCGATGGTTTTGCCCATATGTTTGGACTAGCAATGCTTTTACACATCACTAAGGCTTCTCAAGTAGCCCATATATTCACTCAACTATATACTTCCATTTATATCCTCCCGCTGTTGGTTTTATATTCTTACAAACTTTTACTAT
>CAITDW010000145.1 GCA_903891235.1 uncultured Candidatus Saccharibacteria bacterium | reverse complement strand
CGCTCTTCCGATCTACCGTCTCGTTATTAACAAACAACGCCGCATCCATTACCGTTTTAGGACTAATAAGAGGCAGTGAGACTATAGTCCCTGCGCCCAAGGTGTTAGGCTTCTTCCCAGTAATAATATCTATGGTTTGAGGTTGCCAATTGTCGTAAGTATTTTTACTGCGAACATCTTTTAAAAATTTTATGTACTCAAAACGACAAGATTGGTGTAGATCGGTATTAGTAACTAATCTCTCCTCTACTCTTTCAATTACTTCGACTTGTATTATTCCTTTCTCAAGGCAAGTAGTAGCCGCTTTAATTGCAGATTTAATAGCAAGTAAATTATCTCTATTATGTTCTTCCCTCTCTAACCTAGCAAGAATACCTTTGCTAACTACGTCATGTACTTGTTTCTGAGTATCTACTAAGAGGTGTGAGCCTAAAACAGAGGCTAATGAATTAGCTTTCATAAGTTATTCATTGCTTAATATATAAAATCAAAGGGTATTTCTACGATACCAAGAATGTCCAACGTTTCTAGTGCATTTAAAAATTTATCTTCGCCTACTAGCTCCATTACTTGATGCTCTTCTTCGTGTTCCTTAATACCGTCTTGTTTTTGAGCTTTTAGAGTCTTAAAAAACGCTTCTATTTGCTTAAGGTAGGAAGCATCGTCTTTTATATTGACATAAGATAATTCAGGTGCAGAGCTCTCTTTGCGGACTAGGATTTGATGATATAATTTATACAAATCCTGAATTGTTAAATTTATAGCATCCTCCTTCTCTAGAACTTTTAGTTTATCTTGCAATTTATTTACGTTTGCCGACAAGGCTTTTCTGATGTTAGCAGATTTATCGAGCGCATAGTTAAGAGCTATCACATTAGAGAGCGGTATAGATTTGGTTATTTCAGCTAGTGCATCTTCGGCTAATTGATTGCCCTCAAGGTCTAAGCTAGACAGAGGAGTATTACCTTTTAGTAAGGTTACGATATGTTTAGCACCGTTTGTATAAATACCATTACTACCTAAATCCAATCTTGCTATGCCTATATTTTCTAAAAGAATAAGTACAATTTGCTCTACTTGCGCATCTCCTATACTTACTGATTTAAGCCCTAGGCTGTGTAACGCAAAATTATTTTTTAGTGCCGATAATATCTCTAAGACTCCGTCTATTTGCAGAGGATTATTATTTAATATTAAAACATTAAGAGCAGCTCCTTCTTTTAAAGCTTCCGCTAAAAAACTAGCACCCTTTGCGGTGATTTGGTTATTACTTAAATTAAGTGCTTTTAAATTATGCATAACGGAGGCTAAGGCCTCGATACCGCTATCATCAATTTGATTGCTCGCCAGATTTAAGTATTTTACATTATTGTAATTTTCAAGCATAGCAGCTAAATATATAACGCCGGTAGATTGTACATTATTACCCCTTAAATCTAACGTGTTTAGGCTATTATTTACTTCTAATGCTTTAGCCGTAAATATACATCCTGCCTCATCTAGATTATTACCTTCAATTTTGATTTGAGATAATAATTGATTATCCTTGACACTTTCTGCTACTAATTGCATCCCTAAAAAGCCTAACCCATTTTTAGATATATCTATAATCAGAAGAGACTTGTTACCCCTAAGAAGCACGGCTAAATACTTACCGCCTTCTTTACCCATATTTCCTATCTGAGATAGCTCTAAATGTTGTAAGGAATTATTTGCTTTTAAACTATCTGCCAGCATTGATAACTCTTCATTAGTTATCTTATTATCAGATATATTAAGATGTTTTATTTCAACTTCCTCGCTTGATAATAATTCGGCAAGTTGTTTCATTGAATTAAGATCTAATCCGTTTGCTCCGATATTTAAGTCTCTTAATGCCT
>CAITDW010000144.1 GCA_903891235.1 uncultured Candidatus Saccharibacteria bacterium | reverse complement strand
GTGATCACTCTGAGATAATTTCTTCGCTTGCAAAAACAACGGAATATTAGGTGATCACACTAGGCGATAATCGGTGATCACGTTCGCAGGAATACCCAGCAATATCTACTCCACCCGATAATGAACCAGATGACGCCAAAGGATATCCAATTGCATTAGTTGCTAATGGCACAGGATTCGTTTCATAAATAATCGATCCGAGCAGCGCTAACTTCTCTATTATTGCGTATCTTGTGGTTGCTTGAAATGACCAAACATCTTTCCAATTTGTAGGAACAACATAGCTCCCGGTAGTTGTATTGGTAAAATCAAGACTCTGCAAAATAGACCAACCTGACCAGTATATTTTACCTCCTATACGCCACTTATCATTCAAGTGTTCAAGTCCAATATAAACTACAGGAGCCTGGGCAATATTTAAGGATAAATCATTAACGGTTGTTGCCTCGACAGAACTATACCCATGACCATAAGTTTTAACTTGCGTATAACCAGCAATAGATAAATAATTTCTGGTGTTTATTTTGTAAAAAACTCCAAAATCCCCTGTATAATTCACACCACTTACACTATTTATTTGATTTCCTTCGCCAGGCATTACTAAATTTAATTTATAAACAGCATCATCTTCTATATTAAAACCGAGTCCTAGTGCTAAAGAATCTGTAAATTGATAGCTTGATTGAAAACCAACCCGATAATAAAGAAAATCAGTGAGTGTTGAGGCTTGTGAAACCACAGAATCTACAGACCAGTCTATATGGCCATATATACTTGGTGTAGCATTGACTCCAAAAACCAATCGATCTGTCGTTCTATAAGCACTTAGTATATAGGGCAGATAATCAGTTAAATTACTTTTGGCGCTTCCATCAGCCCCATATGATGTCCCTTCAAATTTGAAAGAGGGGTTAATAAAAACATTTCCAGCTGTAACTTGAAGTTTATTTATTAAGCTTAACTCAGCAGGATTTTGGAAAAAATTATCATTCAATATTTGAGATACTGCACCATAACTTTTTTCTGCGCAAAAAATAAAGCCTATAATCAACATAGTTAAGCAATTTACTTTGATATTATCTAAATTATTGCAATGTTTAATCATATTTATTAGTAAACACCTGTTTATTACAACTTTTTTAATCAATTGCTATTATGCATTTATCATTAGCACGATAAAGCGCACCTAACCAAGAAAATCAAGCGATTTTATTATAAAAGTCGCTTGACTGTAGCCTCAATGCCATGAAACATATCTCCATTTTATTTTTTCCATCACTTAACTATTAAATCAAATGCTGTACAATATAGTCTATTAAATACTCGTATAGCTTTTTATCTGCAACTAAAGAGAAATTTACAAGGTGTAAAAAATGTATAAAAATTTTGTTGAGCAATTTACAATTCAAGCCAAATCAAACTTGAATAAATCAGCAATAATTTTTAATGAACAATTAATTAGTTATTATGATCTCAATTTACGCTCAGATCATCTAGCGCAGCATCTGCTCAGCTTAGATATTAATGATAATAAAATAATACCCTTAATACTCGAAAGAAACGAATCTTTAATAATCTCTATGCTCGGAATTTTAAAAGCCGGCTGTGCTTTTTTACCGATTAGTCCGATAACTCCTTGCTCAAGGATAAAATTTATTTTAGAAGATACCAATGCAAAGCATATTATTAGTAATATGGAGTTAGAACATGTGGTTGGAGATAACATCAATATTATCAACCCAACAAAAACACTTTCTTCAAAAATAATTTCTAATACTCAAAGCCCAAATAAACCTCATCATTTGGCTTATGTTATGTACACCTCTGGAAGTACCGGCAATCCAAAAGGTGTGCTTATACAACATGGCTCTATGATGAATTTATTTATAAGTTTGATTAATAAACTAA
Organism: uncultured Candidatus Saccharibacteria bacterium; assembly: GCA_903891235.1. Taxonomy (GTDB): domain Bacteria; phylum Patescibacteriota; class Saccharimonadia; order Saccharimonadales; family UBA4665; genus CAIYEO01. The sequence continues at coordinate 1,685 of CAITDW010000144.1, read as the reverse complement.
ATATTACAGATCGCGATCAATTCATAGCATTAACTGATTATACTTTCGATATCTCTTTAATTGAATTACTTATGCCTTTACTACAAGGCGCTACTATTATATTAACAGAGCAGGGTACCGTAGCTGATGGGTCGAAGATACGGAAACTTCTAGAGAAAAACACTATTTCTATCATGCAAGCAACTCCTCTTACCTGGGAAATTCTATTGAAACAAGGGTGGAAAAATAACAATAGTATGAAAATACTAGTTGGCGGAGAAAAGTTTAAAACATCTCTCGCGGAATCACTAAACTATAAAAATGGGAACATATGGAACATGTACGGTCCTACTGAAACAAGTATGTGGTCCATGTGCTATCCCCTGAAAGACGAAATATCAACAGAGTCGGTCCCATTAGGAAATCCTTTAGACAATACCATTGTGAAAATATTAGATTCTGACCTAGCTGAAGTAAAAAAAGGAGCACAAGGAGAACTATACATCGGTGGAGATGGATTGGCGCGTGGTTACCTTAATAATAACAATCTAACTCAAGAAAAATTTATATTACACCCTAAAACAAATGAACGGTTATATAAAACTGGTGATCTAGTTGTGCAACATACCACAGAAACAATCTGTTATCTCGGGCGCACTGACGATCAACTAAAATTTGGCGGCATAAGAATCGAAGCTGGAGAAATCGAGGCTTTTATTGAACAAGAACCTCTTGTTAAAAAAGCTGTTGTTAAAATTCATGAAAATGAAGGCTACTACAAATCTCTCGCAGCCTATATTGAGATTGACGAACAAAAAATATTTTCTAATGAAATTCACTCTACAAACCTTGAAGTATCAAACTTCCTAAAAAATATCTATGACGAAACTTATCTCCATGCAGAGGAGTTTGAACACGGATTAATTAACAACTGTGGATGGCAAAGTTCATTTACAGGACAATTATTCAACATTGCAGAGCTAAATGAGTCATTCAGACTTGTTCGTAAAATTATTCAGGAGTCTAATTTATCTAATGTATTAGAAGTGGGATGTGGCACTGGCTCATTATTACTTGAGTATATAGATAAAACTGAGCAGTGTACCGTCGTAGAGATCTCTTCGAAAGCGATTGATTATGTTAAACGAAAATTAAATAGTGAGCAAAAAAAGAAAACCATTTTTAGAAATGAATCTATTTTAAATGTACATGATCATCAAAAATATACATGTATTATTGTTAATTCTGTTGTTCAATATCTGCCATCAATTGATGTTTTAATAACTTCCATAAAACAACTTGTTGATTCCAGTAAAGCTTCAGGAACAATTATTATAGGTGATGTGCGCTCTTTAGAACTAATGGAGCTATACATATTAGAAAAAATTAGACTTAATAGTGCTAATGAAAAAGAGCTAAGCCAGCATTTGAATTCTTTTTATTATAAATCTCGTGATGCTGAGATAGTTTTATCACCCAAATTTTTCTATGTTTTAAAAAATATTATTCCTGACATCTCACACGTGGATATTGCAGTCAAACATGGTGATTATGTAAATGAGTTGAATTATTTTAGATACGATGTAATTTTGCACATCAAAAAATCAATTCAATATCAATCTCCGCTGATTATTGAGTATAAAGATACCTTAAACATTGAAGAACTCAGAAAGCTCTCGCTTCTTAATGATCAAGCCCCTATTTTG
>CAITDW010000143.1 GCA_903891235.1 uncultured Candidatus Saccharibacteria bacterium | reverse complement strand
GATTATGAAACAAGCTATTTATTTAGATTATGCGGCAGCAACCCCAATGGATACTTTGATCCTTGATTCAATGATGCCTTTTTTTACAGATGCTTTCTATAATCCATCAGCTAATTACTCCCCAGCCAAAAATATTCGCTTAGCTGTTGATCAGGCTAGAAAAAGAGTAGCTAATGTTTTAGGCGCAAAATCTGAAGAAATTGTTTTTACTGCCGGAGGAACTGAAGCTAATAATCTTGTGATTAATGGAATCATGGAACAATATAGTGGTAAAAATTTGATTATTAGTGCAATTGAACATGATTCTGTTTTAGAAGCTTCAAAAAAATATCGCAACAAAATTGTACCAGTTGATGAAAAAGGCATAGTTTTATTAAATAAATTAGACCAACTCATTAATGATGATACTGTTTTGCTGTCCATAATCTTTGCCTCTAATGAAGTTGGTACAATCCAGCCAATTAAGGAAATAGCTTCAAAAATAAGATTCATAAAAGCCGACAGATTATCCCGAGGCATCAAAACACCTATTTATCTACATAGTGATGCATCTCAGGCTCCCAACTATCTTGATATTCATCACTCATCTCTTGGGGTTGACTTTATGACACTAAATGGTGGTAAGATTTATGGTCCAAAACAAAGTGGAATTTTATTTATCAAATCCGGAATAAATCTAAGTCCTATTATTGTTGGTGGTGGTCAAGAAAATAACCTGCGCAGCGGAACAGAAAATGTTGCTGGAATAGTAGGATTTAGTTTTGCTCTTGAAAAGGCACAGCTGTTACGAAAGAGTGAATATACTAGAATTTTAGAACTTCAAAAATATTTAATCGATCAACTCAAGACTCAACTCAAGACTCAACTCAAAGATGTAATATTTAACGGAAGTCTCAAAAAAAGATTACCTAATAATATACACATAACAATTCCTGGTGTAGATAATGAAAGACTTTTGATTTTACTTGATATCAATGGAGTATATTGTTCAGCTGGATCTGCTTGCAGCGCCAGTTCAGTCGAACCTTCTCATGTGCTTAAATCTATGAATATAAGTGATGATTATGCGCGCTCTAGCTTGAGAATAACTATGGGCAGACAGACGACTGAACTAGAAATAAAAAACTTTGTAAAAATTCTGTCTAAAATATTAAAGGATAAATTTAATGTCTAAAAAAGTTTACGTTGGCATGTCTGGTGGAGTTGATAGTTCGGTTACGGCTGCATTACTAAGAGACCAAGGATATGAAGTCACTGGAGTATTCATGAAAAATTGGAGTCAGGATTTACCAGGACATCATTGTACATGGGAGGAAGATTATCAGGATGCTAAAAGAGTTGCAACAGAACTTAATATACCGTTTAAGCTTTATGATTTTGAAAATCAATATAGACAAAAGGTTGTCGATTATATGGTTAGTGAATATAAAGCTGGAAGAACACCGAATCCTGATGTAATGTGCAACCAGGAAATAAAATTTAAACTTTTTTTGGAAACGGCTTTATCTGATGGTGCCGACTTAATTGCTACTGGACATTATTCTAGAATTAAAGATGGAAAATTATTAGTTGGTCTAGATAAGAATAAGGATCAAAGTTATTTTCTGTATCGAGTTAATGAATCAGCACTCAAAAAAAGTCTCATGCCTATTGGAGAGCTTGAAAAACCTGAAGTCAGAAAAATTGCTCATAAATTAGGACTTAGCACAGCTGCAAAAAAAGATTCCCAAGGAATTTGTTTTGTTGGTAAAGTAGGCATTAAAGAATTCCTAGAGACTGAACTAGGTTCTCAAAAACCAGGTAAAATCATCGACCAGCATAAGGAAGTAATTGGTATGCATGAAGGTGCTATTTTTTATACTATCGGACAACGACATGGACTAAATATTGGTGGTGGACTGCCGTACTACGTAACTTCTAAAAATATGAAGAAAAATGAAGTTTATGTAACAACCGATATAGATGCAAAAGAGCTTTGGTGTGATCATCTAGAGGTTAGTGATATGTTTTATATTAATAAAACAATGGAAAAAGATAAAAAATATATGGTTAGAACTAGGTATAGAGCAGATCTTATCGATATAAAAAACTTTGTTGTTAATCATGACAACGTAACAATATATCTGAAGGATGAAGTTAGAGCAATTACACCAGGCCAGTCGGCTGTTATTTATGAAAACGATAGAGTTGTCGGTGGTGGCATAGTAATCTGATACAATAAAGTATATAAAAGTTATGACTGCACAAGAAATTAGAAAAGCCTATATTAAGTTTTTTCAGGATAAGAATCATGCTGTTATTAATAGAGCAAGATTAGTTCCTGAAAATGATCCAACCACATTATTTACCGGTAGTGGGATGCAACCTCTTTTGCCATATTTATTAGGCGAGTCACATCCCGATGGCAATAGATTAGTTGATTCGCAAACTTGTTTAAGAGCTCAAGACATAGAAGAAGTTGGAGATAATCGACATACTACTTTTTTTGAAATGCTAGGTAACTGGTCATTGGGGGATTACTTCAAGCAAGAACAGATTAACTGGTTTTTTGAATTTGTTACTAGTGTAGTAGGACTTGATCCAAATCGAATCTTTGTAACCTGCTATAGCGGAGATGAAGAGCTATCTATTCCTAAAGATATAGATAGTCAATCGGTATGGACGAAAATATTTGAATCCAAGGGAATTGATGCCAAAACTGTTGATATTGGTAGCGAAGAAAACGGTTATTTAAAGGGTGAACAGGGTGGCCGAATATTCTTCTATAAAGATAAAAATTGGTGGTGCAGAGCCGGTTCTGCAGATAAAATGCCAGTTGGTGAACCTGGTGGTCCCGACACAGAAATGTTCTATCTTTATCCTCAAATAAAACATGATACAAAATACGGTAGTCTATGTCATCCTAATTGCGATTGTGGTAGATATATTGAACTCGGTAATAGTGTATTCATGGAATATAAGAAGACTGAAAATGGATTTGATAAACTTCCTAAGATAAATGTAGATTATGGTGGAGGGTTAGAAAGAATCGCTGCTGCCTCACTTGATGATCCTGATGTATTTAAGATATCTCTGCTGCTTCCAATAGTTCAAAAGCTTGAGAGCATATCTCATAAGAAATACGATCAATACACTAATAATATGCGTGTCATTGCAGATCATCTTAGAGGTGCTGTTTTTCTAGCAGTTGATGGAATTGTGCCTAGCAATAAGGAACAAGGATACGTTATGCGTAGACTCCTTAGACGCGCTATTCGCTTTGCATTTGAGCTTGGTATTGAGCAGAACTTCCTGCAAGATATAGTCCCAGTGATTACTAGCATCTATGAACCAGATTTTCCAGAAGTTAGTAGCCAAAAAGATCAACTAACTGAAATCTTGCTAAAGGAAGAAAAAGTCTTCAGGCAAACACTCAGAAAAGGAGTTCGTGAACTACAGAAAATGGCAGACAAAGGACAATTGAGTGGATCAGATATCTTTACTCTTTATGATACTTATGGGTTCCCCTCAGAGCTTAGTGTCGAGGAAGCCCTGATACAGAACTATGAACTTAGTAAAAACTGGCAAAACGAATTTAACGATAAGATGTCGGAACAAAGACAGCGAAGTCAGACTGCTACTAAAGGTACCTTCAAAGGAGGACTAGGTGGTCAAACTCTGCAACACAAGAAGTATCATACTGCGACACATCTTATGTATCAGGCGCTCAGAGATGTACTTGGAGATCATGTGATTCAACATGGTAGTAATATAACCGAAGAAAGATTGCGCTTTGACTTCTCTCATCCGGAAAAGATGACAGACGAACAGATTAAAAAAGTTGAAGAAATAGTTAATGAGCAAATTAATAAGGATTTAGTAGTAACATTTGAAGAACATCCAACCAAAGAAGCCCTAGAAGACATGCATGTTCTAGGAGCTTTTGGAGATAGGTATGGCGATATAGTTAAGATATATAGAATGCAAGCAAAAGGCTTAGACAAGCCTTTTAGTCTTGAGATTTGTGGTGGTCCCCATGTTGATCACACTAAGCAACTATCAGAAGAAGGTAAAAAATTCAAAATTATCAAGGAAGAATCCTCATCTTCTGGTATTAGAAGAATCAAAGCAGTATTAACTATTTAACAACTTTTGCAAAAAGAGTATAATTAAAGTAGATTATGCTTAATAAAATAAAGAACATTACTAAAAAAACTATAAGATCTAAGAAAGAAGATTCTCAGTATCTTGTTGCCTTAGATATTGGCACAGAATTTGTGAAAGTATTAATTGCACGAGTAGGCGAAGAAAATGCTGAAATTATAGGTGTTGGTAGGGCTCATCAATCTCTCAGCGACATGCAGGCTGGAGCAATATCTGATATAACTAGCGTCGTTGAAAACTGTGATAAGGCCCTATCAGAAGCAGAAAGACAGGCCGGAATGAGTGTTAGAAGCGCAGTCATCGGTATTGCTGGAGAGCTAGTTAAGGGAACTACTATTACTGTCAAAATAAAAAGAAATAATCCTAAAAAGCCTATTGATATAGATGAAATAGAAAAGATTATACGTCTGGTTCAAGAAAGAGCACAGGATAAAGCTAAGCAACAATTAAGCTGGGAATTAGGCGGTAAGGATATTGAAGTTAGACTTGTAAATAGCGCCTTAGTTGGCATAGATATAGATGGCTATCCTGTAACTAATCCAGTAGGTTTCCAAGGGAAAGATGTAGTTGTTCAGCTATTTGCAGCTTTTGCCCCAATGATTCATATTGGAGCCATTGAAAGAACTGCCCAACAACTTGATTTAGATTTGATGGCAGTTGCAGCAGAGCCATTTGCTGTTGCTAGATCTGTTATTGGTGATGATCCTAATGCAAGTATGAGTGCAATCCTAATGGATGTTGGAGGTGGCACTACAGATATTGCCGTAATCAATGATGGTGGCGTTCAGGGAACAAAGATGTTTGGCATCGGTGGCAGAGCCTATACTAAGTCTATAGAGAAGGAACTATCCGTAGATTTTATTGATGCAGAAAAATTTAAACTAAGTCTAGCCAATAATACTTCTCCAGCTCAGAAAAAACCAGCAATTGAAGCGGCTCTTCAGAAAACATTGAATGTATGGATTAGTGGAGTAGAACTAGCATTAAGCGAATTTCCTAAACTAGACCACTTACCTAATAGAATTTTTCTGTGTGGCGGTGGATCATCTTTAGACATGCTGATCGAAGAACTAGAAGAATCCAAATGGTATCGACAACTACCCTTTACTAAACAACCAATAATTCAATATATTAAACCATCTCAAGTAGTTGGAATTGTTGACAAAACTGGCTTAGTGAACGACCATACATATATAACGGCTCTTGGACTTATCAGGGTCGGTCTTGATACGTTAGACCAGAGTAATAATACTGAAACAAATTCAATTCGTGAAAGGTTAGATAGAATACTAAGAACATGAGTAATATAAAAGATACAATTTATATAGATGTTGATGACGATATAACTGGAATTATTGATAAAGTTCAAGTTAATCAAAAAAAGATATTAGCATTAGTCCTGCCAAAGCGAGCTACAGTATTTCAAAGTGTTGTAAATCTTAAGTTACTCAAACGAGCCTCAGAAAAAGTTGGAAAAAATATTGTTCTAATAACTAGTGAAGCTAGCTTATTGCCAATTGCAGGTATGGTTGGTCTTCATGTTGCTAAAACCTTGCAATCTAAACCTGAGATTCCAGCCCATCCTAATCATGCAGATATTAATTCAGAATCTGAAATCGATCTAGAAGACAACGAATTAGACCTTACAGATTCGCAGAATGTCCCAGTCGGCGAATTAGCATCTGTCAGTGGGGTAGCAGCAACTACTACACCCAAGGAAATTAATCCAAGCGATATAGATGAAACGATTGATATTTCTAATAATCATCTTATAGATGATGCAGTTGGAACGGGTAGTCGTCAAGACAAGTCTAGTAGTAAAAAAGATAAGAAAAAAAAAGATAAGAAAAATAAGGATCTCAAAGTACCTAACTTTAATCGCTTCAGAAAAATTTTAATTACCGCTGGGATTGTTATTGTGGCTATAATTTTACTTTTCTTAGTTTTTGGCAGTACATTTAATAAGGCTAACATTAGTATTCAAACTCAAACTACGCCAGCTCAAGTTAATTTAACCCTTAATCTAGACACTTCAGCTAAGACTCTCAATAACCGTACTCTGACCGTGCCAGCAGTATCGCAGTCTACTTCAAAGAGTAGTAATGAAACTGTAGCAACTACTGGACAGATTAATAATGGCACAAAGGCAGCTGGCAGTGTGATAGTGTCGGCACCATGTCAACCGATTTTTCCAGTTCTTCCATCGGGTACAAGCTTATCTTCAGGAGGTATTTCCTTTACAACCCAAGCATCAGTCAAATTATCTAGTCTTAATCCAGGGCCAGGTTGTTCCCTGAGCGGAAAAGTTAATATTCAAGCAGTCAACGGCGGCATAAATGGAAATCTGGCAGCTAATTCGAGTTTTGCTATACCCGGATCTCTATATGTCAGTTATTCAGTTTCTAACAATGATGCATTATCTGGTGGAACAGATGATATGGTAAGTGCTGTTGCACAGTCTGATATTGATAATGCTAATCAAAAGTTCACTACTCAAAATACTGGCTCTATAAAGACAGCACTCCAAAATCAGCTCACTCAGGCTGGACTAGTACCGATTAATGATACCTTCTCAACCGGCACTCCTAAGACCAGTGTCTCTCCAGCATTAGGTAGTCAGGCCAAAAATGTAACAGTCACTCAAACTGTAAGTTATACAATGCTTGGAGTGCAAAAAACCTATCTGAGTGATTTAATTAATCAAAGTGTTAAAAAACAAATTAATACCTCTCAGCAATCCATAATTGATGATGGAGTCAATTCTGCTCAATTTACAGTGATTCAAAGTAGCGCATCAACTGCTCAAGTTACTATGCAAGCTAATGCGCTAGTCGGTTCCGATCTTAATGTTTCGACTATTAAGTCTCAAATAGTTGGTCTAAAAAGTGCTGATGTTAAATCTAATATTAAGGCTTACCCTGGTGTTACAAATGTAACAGTTAAATTTTCTCCATTCTGGGTAAATTCTGTTCCCAAACAACAAAACAAAATAACAGTAAATATTTCGAAATCATAATAGTATAGTATGTCAGATAATATTAAAAACTTTTTAGCGATTGATTACGGAGATAGTCGAATTGGTTTAGCTATTGCTAACTCAATTGCCAAACTGGCTAGTCCTTTGGTTACATTGTCTAATGATGATCAGTTTATGTCGCAACTCACCAAAATCATTGCTGATAACCAAATTAACGAGATTGTAATAGGTTTACCAAGAGATATGAAGGGTAATGAAACTGAACAAACCAAGAAAACCAGATTATTTACTGATACAATAAAAAAACATCTATCATTAGATGTTTATATGATAGATGAAGCAGGTACATCAATTAAAGCTGAAGCTGAACTTAAAAATAGAAGAAAAAGCTATCAAAAATCAGATATTGATTCACTCGCAGCAACCTATATATTAGAGGATTTTTTGAATGAGCAGAAAGTATAAATATAAATATGGTCGCAAAGTAAAACCTAAAACTTTTTTAGGCATATTCCTTTTAGCTATATTGATAGCATTAATAGTAGTCATCGGCTATGTTAGATACGAATATACGAGTGGATTAAAACCAGTAAGTAACTCCAATAAAACAATACTAGTAACCATTCCAAAAGGATCTTCTATGAGCCAGATTGCAAAATTACTAAAAGACAATGGTCTAATAAAAAGTGAAATTGTTTTTCAGGAATACTTAAATACAAAAAATCTTAGATCGAGTTTAGAAGCAGGTACCTATGCCTTATCTCCAAATCAAGGAGTCGTTGCAATTGTCAATATACTCAGTTCAGGGCATGTTGCTTCAAAACTTGTAACAATACTTCCAGGTCAAACCCTAAGTGAAATTCGCAATACTCTCATTAATAATGGGTTTAGTCCTAATTCTGTAGATAAGGCCCTAGATATTACTAATTATTCCAGTCTGCCAGTTAGTACATTTATTCCGCCCAGTAAAGGCCTCGATGGATTTATTTTTCCCGATTCTTACCAGAAAGAAAATGATACTAATCCCTCAATCATTATTAGTGAATCACTTAAAGAGATGGGCAATGCCATTAGTCCAAGCTTTCAAGATC
>CAITDW010000142.1 GCA_903891235.1 uncultured Candidatus Saccharibacteria bacterium | reverse complement strand
TCTTCTTTTGTCATATTTTAAAATCAGATAACAAAGGTAGGTAAAAGAAATAAGAAAGTAGATAGAATGGAATTAAATAAGTATATAGAAAAAATAATCATAGGGATAAGTACTTTGTATTATTAGCATTATATGTCAGTAATTCAGGTTTCCCATCTCCATCAATATCAGAAATAGAAGTCATATAACTTGAACTAGAAATATCTTGTGTTGAATCAAATGAGATTATACCATTAATTGTGCTGTTTTTTAATATTGAAATAAAATTCTGATTTAAATATGACAGAACTACATCTGGTTTGCCGTCACCATCAAGATCACCTGTTGAAATCTTACATACATCCTGTGCAGTATTTATATCTTTTCTTTGATTAAAGCATAAATTATTTATCGTGCTTCTGTTTTTAAAAATCGATATATTGTTTTTATCTCCATTTGCTATTAGGATATCCTTTTTGCCATCTCCATCTAAATCTGTTGCAATAATGTCATGGCCAGTAAACTGATAATATTCTTGTCCTTGGCTTATTTGTCCAGATAATGAATAAGTTATTGGATTAGAAAAAGAGATTACGCCCCCCAAACTTGTGTTTTTTAAAATGGAAAGTTCGTTTTGTAATGTCATATGTAATACTAAGTCAGGTTTCCCATCTCCATCAATATCTTCAAAGCACTTAGATTCGAAAGCATTATAATTCAAATACTGACCGGGAAAGTCCAATCTTGCGAACGAATTTGAAACAAATGCTGTATCAGTTAAGGGGAAAGTTACCACAAATGATAAAGTCGAATATGCAGTTTGCCTATTTGTCGTAACACTAATTGGTGCATATGTGGATCCTGGGGGGACAATTACCTGCAATGAACTGGAACTAGCATTAATTACTGGAGCTTTAACTGAACCAAAGAAAACAATGTTGTCAGATGGGTTAGAACTAAAATTAGAACCGCTTATTAAGATGATATCACCAATTCCTCCTGAGATAGGGGCAAAAGTATTTATAGCAGGTACATTGGAATTAGTAATTAAAGGATACAAATAATATTGATCGGATAAACTAACAGCATTATTTCTAACAACTTTAATTGGCGCATTTGAAGAATTGGTTGGGACAATTACGGTTAAAGAATTACAAGAAGCGGAAGTAATTTCAGCTAAAATAGTATCATTAAAGTATACATGATTACTGTCAGCAATTTCGCTAAATCCATAACCTTTTATTATTACTGCGGTCCCTTGCGGCCCTGTATTTGGATTAATTGTATTAATATTGGGCTGCTCATTTATCTTATTTTTAAATATTGAAATTTCTCCACTACTTGATGTAAAATCGCTATTAATATTTACAATATCCGATTTCCCGTCACCATCTATATCTGCTATTACAAAATAATTTGACCAGCCTCCTGTAAAATAATCCATTTTTTCATTAAACGAAATATTACCATTAGATAAGTTTTGAAATAGTGCAAATAATGAACCTGTTCGACTTGAACACATAATATCCAATTTCCCGTCACCTGTAAAATCATTTAGTGCAATGGCATTTAATAAGTGAAATCCGCTTCCTGTACCATTTATGCTATAGGAAGGTCCTGTGGTAAATGATATATTACCATAGGAGCTGTTATTCTTGTAAATATGTATTTTGTCTGATTGGATAATCATATCGTCCATTCCATCATCATCCAAGTCTCCAAATATAATATTCCCTGCCATAACGCCAAGTGAAATATCAACTCTATTGTCAAATGAAATTGCACTTGAAGTAATGTTACGAAAAATTGATACCGACCAAGAACCAGACAAATTGCTATTTATAACTCGGTTTGTAGAAGCAATGTCTACTTTTCCATCACCATCTATATCTGTTAGCGCAATATTCCATGGACTAGTAGCAGATGAGTAGTCCATTCTTGGATCAAAAGAAATATTCCCAATCGAACTATTGTTTTTAAAAATACTTACAGAACCTCCATTGACAAAAGTTTTTCCATTTGAGTCATCCCAAAAAGTTCCGATATTAGAACACACAATTTCTGGTCTGCCATCACCATCTAAATCTCCAATTACACAACCAACTGAATTTATTCCAGAAAGAAGATCAACTTTAGATGCAAATGAAATTGATCCAACAGTACTGATGTTTCTAAAAACCGAAACTGAGCTTGAAATATTAATGCCTATTTGTATAGTATTTGGAACGATTATATCTTGTTTCCCGTCGCCATCAATATCCCCAATTGATATTTGCCCCCAATAATCCGGCCCAGTATCCGTTCCAGTTGCAATAATTATTTTTGTTGCAAAAGTTACTTGCCCATTAGAAGAAGTGTTAAGAAAGATTGAAAGCTCGGGATATAAGCCTTCCTTGGTAACCACTAAATCCAACTTTCCATCACCATCGAAATCAGCAGACGTTATTTGATTAAATATTTCACTACCAAAGTTAACTATATTAGAAAACGAATTAGGATTAAATGCACCGCCATCACAACCACTTGTTGGTCTAAATGTTTTTATTGAAGAAGCAGTAAGTCCGTTCACAATATCTGTAACCGTAATATTTTGAGTTGCTGCACCCACCGGCACAAGTACTGTTAAACTGGAAGAACTGCCGGAAATAACCTGTGCTTTTACTCCACCAAAAACAACAACATTACTATTAATATCAGTATTAAAATTAGAACCTTGTATCGTAACCACACTTCCTACCCTTCCGGAAGAGGGAGAAAACGATGTAATAACAGGTTGAGAAAATCCCTGTATCACACCAAACAGAATAGCAGTAAACAAAAGGTTTTTTTTAATTTCTACTGTAACAGTAGCTAAATTAATTACTTTGGATGGGAATGTAATTTTTTTCATTTTTGTTTTTTGAATTCTACAAAGATAACAAAATAAAGGGTGCTCTACTTTAAAATTATAGAAATACTACTTGTAAAAGTACTGCGCATCTTTTGTCGATTCCTAAGTGTCTCTGAATTTATCAAGTTCGTTAGTAGTTTGTTTTTCCTTTGAGTATTTATTTATCAGTCAAATGTAATTCATTTTTTCCTTAATCCTTTGCAAATAAAATTTTAACTAAAATATTTGTTCATAACAGTTCTGACAAGTTTATTTTAATTGTCAGTAATAGACAATAAAGAATACTAAATTTGTATTGAATCAATTAATTTCAATAAAATGCCAAAACATTTTATATTCATTGTCTGCAACTTCTTTTGC
>CAITDW010000141.1 GCA_903891235.1 uncultured Candidatus Saccharibacteria bacterium | reverse complement strand
GGTTATAGATGGGGAACTCATTCAATACATAACTTTAAAGCTTGGTATATTGAAGCCCCAGAGAGTAGCATAGAGGAGGAAGTTAGATATTTACGCTCTGATATCTATCAAAGAGCCATCAATATACCGATAGAGGTGCTTGATGCTTATACTAAATATTCTATAAATAACCAGACCTCAGAGAACCATATTAAGTACCAAGAAAAAATATCTTGGGCAAAGAGCTTGTGCCAATTGCAATAAATGTAAGGTTTTACATAGCATTTATAACCATCATTAATGAAGAGAAATAATGTCTCCGACTACTTCAAGCTGATGGTGGTCATAATCAAAAATAGGAGATAGATTATTGATCTGTTCAATATCAACATATTGATCTATTATAATTTCATTACCAACGCTTGTAATTGTTTTATTAACTGGTTTTTCAATAAGTTCCTGTAGCATAATTAAACACATATCACCACACGTTCCATAGTCTTTATCTTGTCTTCCAGAATAAACAACCTTAATATCTCTTCCTTCTGCAGGAAGGGACTCCGCAAGATTTTCAATTTTCAACTTAAATGTGGAAGCTTCTTGTGATAAAGGATCAGTTATTGTGATAGACAGATGATCTAACGCTTTTGAAGCCTGGAACAATAGAGCGTGTTTATCTCCACTTTCGTTTTCAAGTTTAATCAATGCAACATAGTAGATTGATGGAATATTTTGCCAATCATCCATACTTGATAATAATTCTTCTTGATTCATGATTTTAGGGGCAACATAAAAATATGTATTATCTTGTTTTGCTTCAATTATAGCATCAAGATTTATATTGATGGATTCAGGGGTAAGACCTTCTTTTGCCACGCCTTTAATTTGGTTTTTAGTTTCAATTTCTAATTTCCATTGTTTTAGAAAAGCATCTAGCGTTTTATCCATAATCTCAATTTTTATTTTCTCATCTAATGGCTGAATTTCTTTTTCTACATGATACTTTTTTGTCATAATTGATTTTTCGACTTTAAAAGACTTAGCATTGAATGACTGACCAAGAGCCTCCTGTATATCGCTTTCTATTTTCTTTTGTATTGCTTCTTCTAAGAGGTGTTGCTCAGATTGCAATTTTGCTTGCGATAAACTATATTTCTTTTCCTCGGTTGGTTCATGGACAATTCCCAGTAAATTGCTTAATGGTATGTTTTGTAAGTTTAAATCATTAAGCTGATTCAGTAATGTGTTTTGATTGATGTCTTTAGAAAAATGAATTTGTACAAAATGTTGATAATTTTCCAAGGACAATAAATTTTGATCGGCTAGATAGACTTCGATTCCAATAGTTCTTGCTTGATTTTTATAATTATCAAACACCTCATTACCTTTTATTTTTACGAACTGAACATCGTTAAGATTTGTTTCTTGGAGTTTTTCTTTTATAGAATGGATTAGTGTTTCAATATCAGTATCGTGTGATGCCCTAATAATCTCTTTAATTATATTAGTTTTACAGCTATTCTGAAGTTGTGTTGTAAATTCTAATGCATATAAATTTCCATAGTTTTCACGTAACGTAGGTATATCTTTTTGTTTTGTAAATTCTATATTGTCAAACTCTCTTTCACATGTCTCTTTATTTGCTCCAAACTCGTTCAAATTTAGTTTTGTCGCTATGGTACAGGCATTTTTAAGTGCAAAAACGCCACATGCTGTTTTTTTAGATTCAGTCTGTTCGTTGCCTGTGTGTGAAAAATACAAAATTTCTCCTTGTTCAGAATATTTTTTATTAATTAGTTTTTTGAAGGACCTATCAATTTCTTTATTGTTTAAAGAGTCTTTATAGAAAACAAGAAAGTCAGCACCTATCTTTTTAATGGCAAATCCTATCCAGTGAAAGTTGCCTATATTATAAACACCAACAACAGGTTTATTGATTGCTTCGGGTAATAAGTTGCTTGCATCTAAATCTATATGTCCTTCCCCAACATCTCCAATCCAGTTAATATTTTCTTTTAAATTATCAAATAGCTGCTTTCCAACATATCGAATATCACTACATTGATATTGATACGAGAAAGAATTCGCTTTATTTGCTGCATTGTCAAGGGCATGGACATCTTCAACCATGGATTTATCTACTTTTTGTGTTGTATTGGAGGGATCTTGCGAAAAATGTTTATAGGCACCCATAGCTGTGCTATCCCAATCTGTCTTACACCATTTATCAAATTCTTTATTCAATTGCGATTCGTCTCTGTTAAGAAGCCCTGCATTTATTAATGATTTTTTTATGAAGCCTATGTTATATGAGTTATATTGTCTGCTATATAGGCTATATTCTCCATGACTAAATAAAAATTCACTATTTACTAATCGCTCTATTATTGCAGATTCCGAAACAGCTAAACAATATGGCATGTAGTATTTTTTAATTACTTCGTATTCAGATAATTTAAATCTTTTTTCAAAAACATTGGAGTAATGCAGTTCTTCAGGAAATGCTTCATAATAACTTCTTTTTCTAGAAGCTGGATCTTTATGATCAATAATCCATTGTAATTTGGACAGTGCTTCATTATCTATTTTTGCACAGCTTCCGTAGTCTAAAGGCTGAAATTGAATATCTATAATCCCTGAAGTACTATCCTGATAATTTTCATATTTTTCGACTAAAATAGAACAATACTTATTAGTGTTGCTATGACTATTCGTATCTATTTGTGTTTGCTTGCCGTGATTTTGCTTATGTTTATGATCAAACTCGTTTGAGTGGTTGCTATCCGAATCGTCTGCATTGTCATTATGCTTCTTACTACCACCTTTAAAATGCCCGTTATCTGCATCATGATTTGTGCCTGAAGCCGTATTACTTGTTAAAACATTGTCAAATCCGTACCATTCCTTTATTAACTTATTGATTTCTATAAGGATTTTTACGTTTATTTTATCTAAATCCTGCTCATATTTCTTTAGCTCTTTATCGTAGTTATTAACTACTTTTTGCGCATTGATCTTGGCATTTTCTAATTTTTGTTGCTCGCCTGTTTTAACCTTATTAAAAGTTAACTCTTTTAAGTAATCAAGTACTCTGTCAGGAGTAGAAAGTTTAATTTTTTCTTCAAGAGCTTTAGCATCTTCGTCTTTTTTACTAAATTCTGGATGTATATTTTTGTTCACACGGTCTTCTAGACACTTTTTTATTTGCTTAACGTCTAATAAAGGCTTGATAGGCCAGTTATTAAATCCCAAAAAATCTTTTAGTAAGTTTTGCTCTCTTTCTTGAAATTCTTGAACTTCAGAGGAATTATCTTTAAGCTTAGATTTTCCATAATCGTTTTTCCTAGCCCTGTTATCTGCTTTTTGTTTTTCATATTGTTCATGATAGTATCTACCTATTTCGATTGCTCCTTTCTTATTTTGTCCTGATGACATAGCCATTGGCAGTTTTGTAGCCATATCTGTAATTTGGTACTCACCTCTTTTAATGAGTTCTAAAAACATAGCGTTACTGATTAACGCCTCTGGATTTCTATTAGGTTCACAAGAAAATAATAAATATGTTATATCGTATAGAACCTTAACAGCATCTGGGAATGTTTTATACTGATTATGTAAATCTTTACCTTTTAAAACATCTTGAAAAGCTTTGATTAACTGTTGATTGTTTAACTGTAATTTTTCTTGAACTTGTTGCAACATTTTGGAAATATTATTATAATTCCCTAGACCAGCTACTTCTTCTGTTCTTTTTAAACCTGTAGATAATTTACTTTTAGTATCAATTACTTTGGGGTAATCTTTATTATGGTATCGAACTGCATTGTATTGAATTTTTGCATCTATCTCATGCCCATGTGTTCTTAGAGAAGTAAACTTAGTAATTGTTTTTAAGAGCTTCTGATATATTAAACTGCAGGCTAAAAAATCTTTAGCATTTACTTGCTCATCATTTGAGTTATTAAAAAATGACAACTCTTGTATTTTGTCATTAACTATGCTATCAAAATCAGAAAATTGATTAGATAGGCTGGGAGATTGTTCTTCGTGCGAGGTTAATTGTTCATCGCATAATATACGTATACCAAAATCAAAATTTGCTGTCTGTTTTTTTGATATAACATGAGCTTCTATCTCATCATTTAATAATGTAGTACTTTGGCTTACCAAGCTTAACAAGTCCCGGATAATATCTTTTACGTTTGTCTTATTTATTACTTTGGGTATTTTATCAAAAAATGCTTTGGTTTTGTCTTCATCAGCAGTGTTTATGTCGTCTGGTTTTCGAATACCGAAAGCTAAGCCAAGATCATTTATTGACTTGGTATCGTTGAGTTCTGTTTTATCCAGATGCTTTTCTAATTCCGTGAAGCATGCCCATTTTAGGGTTTTAATAGCTGCTTTTTCAT
>CAITDW010000140.1 GCA_903891235.1 uncultured Candidatus Saccharibacteria bacterium | reverse complement strand
GCCTTGCAGGACAGGTTTTTAGTGATCAGGCCATATATGCAAATATACAATCAGACATTCAATTTATTAATCAAATCGGCGGACAGCTTTTTAGCTATTTTAGCAATGCTGATCCTACTACTCAGAAAATATGGTATGTGGCATTAGCCTCTGGTTTAACCCAGTCAATCACCGATGCTAATGATTTAATTGCTAAAATTCCATCTGATAATCCAAAAGGATTTGATTTAACAACAGTTTTAAATGTTTTTATAGCTGATTGTCAGGCAATTCAAAAGATTATACCGATTGATCAAGAATTAGCAGCTTAAAATGAGCCAAAAAATTTATAGAGTTTTGTCGATTGACGGTGGAGGAATGAAAGGATTGTTTTCAGCATATTTCATGAAACAATTCTGCCTGGATGCAGGTATTCCTGGAAACAAAATCTATGAGCATTTTGACATCATTGCCGGTACTTCTATCGGTGGTATTCAAGCTCTAGCATATGCAAGCGGTTATAGTCCGGATGATATGATCCAGTTATTTTTAGATCAACAAAATCCTCTAAATAATGGAAGCTATAATACGAGTAGTATATTTTATCCGGCAGTATCGACATTACAGAAAATTAATACCATTCTTTACGGTGATGAAACTTGGTATCAAAATACTAATTTAAAAGCTCTACTTAACCAGAAGTTTGGCCAAACAAAAATGTTTCAGCTAAAGACTAATGTTTTAATACCAAGCGTTGAAATATACACAACCCAAATTCCGGATGTTGGTACTGACGTTAAAGCCTATCGTCCCGTATTATTTTCTAATATGGGTTTTACTGGTCTTGAAGGGCAAAATTATTTGTTACAGGACGTGGCACTTGCAACATCGGCTGCTCCTATTTATTTCCCAGCTGTAAATATTCCAGAGGTTACTACTCCAAATTCTAAATTTATCGACGGCGGTACTTACCAAAACAATCCTGCAGCTCTTAACTGGGCTCTTGGTAATGCGCTAAACCCTTCAGCTAATCGTATTTGTGTATTATCGGTTGGAACTGGTCTTGGCACGGTAGGGTTATTTGATCCAGTACCAGTGCCTCCTCCTGAGATAGTACAAAAACATTTAAATGAATTTAGAGAATTTTTATCACAAAAAAATTATAGCGCTCAAAAGATAGAAGAAACTATTAATTCGATAATTCCGGATTTTAATAATATTTACCTATTGCTTGATTTAATATCTCTAGGGATCGGAGGACCGCAAGAAGCCGTCAATAAACAACTTCAGTGGCAATCCTTATACGGCTCTAAGGTCAACAATAAAGATCTGTTTTTTTACCGGTTTAATACAATTTATGATATAATTAAAGACACAGAACTAGATAGTACCAGTGCTGATTTTCTAGCTTATATGCAGCAAGCTGCAAACACTCAATATGGAAAAGATGCTCTAAAAATACAGGCTTTTATTCAGAAACTAAATTTTTAACTTAAAAAAACCAAAGAGAACACTATGGCAGATTTATCAAATATTACCAATTTAAGCGGACTCACTATTACAAGCGACCAAAGCACGGGAACTACTAATCCAAATGCTACTTTTGCAGTAGCAAGCTTAACACAAACCCAAATAAATTTACTCCAAAATGTTACTCCCTATACTGTAGGCGGGAATACTAATGTTCGAGTAAAAAATGGCACAATGGTTTTTAATATTACGACAAGTACGTTTCAAATTTTTATAAACGGTAATTGGGTTAATGTATTTCTTAATGCAAGCCCCGCAACAGGAGTTGGTCTTATAACAGGATGCCCTCTAATACTACCAAGTGGAACAGCAGTAGCAGTTGAAGTTGCTGCAAATCAATTTCCTGGGTTTATTTATTATAATACGACTGCTAATACTATAAAATACAGAGATAATGCTGCTTGGAAAACGATTACTGCCGCTTAAACCATAACAACAAGCTAATATAAATGAATTTTAATGACTACTAATTACGACACTCTTAGCAAACAAATAATAACTTATGCAAATAAAATAGATAGTGTTGATTTTATTAATGCTATCCCTTTTTTTATTAGTATGGGGCAGGAACGTATTTGGCGAGAGCTAAGAACACTCGGCTATGAAAGAGTTGAAGAAATTAAAAACTTCACATCAGGCTCGGCAATTATAGAAAAACCTGCTAACTGGGTAGAGACAATTTCTATAGTTTATGGAACGACGGACTCTCCCTTTATCAAAAGTATAGTTTTGTTTCCTAGGAGCTATGAATTTTGTATAAATTACTGGCCTAATGCCGATGATAGTAATGATAGCAATCCACCTTTGTTTTACACCGATCGCCAGAAACAACAAGAAGGAGGCGCCGGTACTCCATATGAGGCAATATTTATTAGCCCGACACCGGCAAAAGCTTTTAAGTATCAACTGACATATCTCCGAAGAGTTGATTTAATAACCAATGATAATCAGCAAAACATTTTAACTGAATATTATGCAGATCTTTTGTTTTATTCTTGTTTTTTAGAAGCTTTAATTTACCTAAAAGACGACCCGCGGATGCAAGTCTATCAAGGCCTCTATCAACAAGCTTTGGCTAGTGCCAACGAGCTAACTAAAGATCGTTATACGGATCGAGGGGTCAAAAGAGATAAAGATTAAAAATTATTGACGTTCAAGAAGATACTAAAAAAAACAGGGAATTATTATGGCAGATCAAGTTTTTCCTATTACTTTTAAACCAGGTATTCTCAAGGACGGTAGCCCGTTTCAAGG
>CAITDW010000139.1 GCA_903891235.1 uncultured Candidatus Saccharibacteria bacterium | reverse complement strand
TTCTTGCCAATGTCTAGTCCAGGATGCAGAAATCATTGGGTATTTTTTGTCCCATTTTTCAGCAAACTCTAGCAAAGCAACATAGGCTTGATCTTCATTGGTGGCAGTATAAATCTGTTTTAGATCAGCTACAACTGCTTTTAAATCCTTATAAGAGACGAACTTTGTGCTATTGCGTATCATATGGACGATACAGAGCTGTACAGTGGTTTTAGGAAAGACCGCGTTGATAGCCTCAGGGAAGCCAGTTAAACCATCGCAACAGGCAATAAATATATCATTTACACCGCGATTCTTCAGCTCATTTAGTACCGATAGCCAGAACTTAGCGCCTTCATTATTAGCCATCCACAAGCCTAAAATATCCTTATTGCCATCCATATTCACGCCCATGGCCATATGTAGGCTCTTATTGACAATCTGCTTGCCTTCTTTAACCTTAATAACCATGGCATCTAGATACAGAATTGGATATACCTGATCTAACGGCCGATGCTGCCAAGCCTTGGCTTCATCTATTACTGCGTCAGTAACATTGGCAATAAGCTCGTGACTTACCTCTACTTGGTACATTTCTTGCAAATGAGATTGAATGTCTCTGGTGCTCATGCCTAGGCCATACATTGAGATAATTTTCTCATCGAATCCTTTGAAATGTCGTTGACGCTTAGGAACTAATAATGGCTCGAAAGTTCCATCTCTATCCCTTGGAGTATTGAGCTCAAGCTCACCATCATCCATTCGCACAGTCTTGGTACCATAACCATTACGGTAATTACCATCTATAGTATTAGAATGTTTATCATGTTCTAGATAATGATCTAGCTCAGCTTCCATAACTCTCTCGATTAAAGCTTTCTTCATCTGAGCAATCATCTCCATTGGATCTGCGCCGCTTTTGATAACTGAATCAAGAATATCGAGAGAGATATAGTCTGGATATTGTGGTTTACGGCCTGTTTTAGGCTTAGATTTTATTTGATTAATTTGGTTATTAGTCATATGTTGATACTCATGTAAGTTAAGTTATACTACTACTGTATAGCAGGTTCCATAAAAATAATCATCTCAAACTGGCTCTATGAGGGCCTATTCGCTGATTATTTTAAAACCTGCTTCTCCTTAACTTACACAGTTATTTTGACGCACCCATCTAGAGCTCGGAAAGCTATTGGAGCCATTAATGAATCATTTGCAGAAGTGCTAGAACTTGCTTAGATTTCTAATAGATAATGAGATTTTATTATTTATTGTTTTTTGATTTCAGGTCCGGTTTTGAATCTAGCTTTTCTAGGTTTTTTCTTAGCCCCATTATGAGTTCTTTTTGCAGAACGAGTTAGTGCAAAAATCTCTTCTTCATTATTTTTACACTGGCTATGACAATGATATTTATTATTACAAAATGGCAATCTATCATGGTCACTTAAGGTAATGTTGAAGTTTTAAAATTCAAGTAGCACAATCAAGTAAAAGAGTAGCTCATTGCCCTTGTGAAGAGGAGAGTCAAGTTTATCCACAATAACAGTGGACTAATTTGTGGATATTTTACTTTCTTAAAAGAAAGACCTTAGTTGGAGATCTATAGCTGTGCATAAGAAAAGTTTTAGAGGTTGATTTGGCGCGGTGCCAGCAACCATTTTAGAGCGACGCGTAGCAGAAACTCAACTATAAAGAATTAATGTTCTATCTCGAATGTCAGAATTAGATTTTTCTTCTGTTTTTTTTATTAATTGCCTTAAATGGCTAAAAAGGAGAGGGGGATACCAGTTTTAGCAAGTCCTTGTTTTCTCTTGGATACCATTCCAAGCCAAAAGAAATAAAGTCTTTAAGATTTAGAGAATGATTTGTCATTAAATGTACTGGTATTAATTTAGCAGTTTTGGCTTGATTCACAAAAACTTTATTATAGATCCAAATAGCGGATAGAGCGTGGTTAAAAATAGAATTTCGTAAAGAATTAATTAATAGCATTGTTCAAATATAGTGTGGGGGAAGAATGACTCAATACTACAGAGAATAGAGATATTTATCTTATTAGAGCTATATTATTTATTAAGCCAAGTGTATCCCAAATTTTGTCAGCTGTAACAACAGTAAGATTTTTGACAGAAGCAAGATTAATACACGCACGATCTCCAAGGGACAAACCAGCTGCTTTGATCTTTTTACGCAAGAAGCCAGTCTGTATAGCTTGTTCTTGATCAAAATTGATTATTTCTATACTTAAATCATTAATAATGCCAATAATAATATCTTCGGGTATATATACTAAAGATAAAACTGCTACTACTTCTGCAATATTAACGCTAGACATTATAGCATCGGGTAAATATCCTTCTGCTATTTCGGAGCCATTTTCTTGGTTTATAAAAGCAAGGAGGGCGGAAGCATCTAATACAGCCTTATTCATTATTTTGATCCTCTTTACGTAACTCAAACAGTTTATCTATTAGTGAACCTTTATCTTGTGTATAGCTTTTTACAGTTTCCTGGATCTTTTTTAGTTTGGCATTATAAGAAGAGATCTTCAGCTCTCCATTTTGTAGATCAATAATAATTCCTTGGCCAACTGTTAGATTAGCCTCTTTTCTTATTCTGGCAGGTATAATAATTCTGCCATTTTCGCCAATACTTGTTTTATAAGCAAGCACGCTATTTCTCCATTTATTGTGTGTATAATTGTATTATAGTAAATATAATTATAAATGTCTATAAAAACAAAGGTGCCTTAAGTATTATTAAGGCGGATACTAAAGAGTAGCCACGAATATTATTTATGCATTAATTAATAAAAATGTATGTCGAAAAACAGTTGTTTGGCGTCTAAGAAAAAACGAAAGGTAAAAAACTTGTAAATGAGCAAAAAACATCCTAAAATCATACGAAAAACACTGTCGGGATAATTATGTGCCTGGAAACATACATAATAAAGTTTTTCGTATGAACGTAGGTTGCATTGTACAAATTTATATTAGCTACTGAAATTGACTTCTGAAATTATTGCAATCGTCTTCTGGTCTATTTTATTGTCAGAAGCAGACTTCAGTGAATACCATTATACCAGAACTCAACTTCAGCAGATTCTAATAAATAAGGGTCCTTCTCGGAAACATAGTAAAAAATTATTTGAAAAAGGCAGTAAACAGAGTGTACTCCGATAAAGGCGCCCAAAATAGGAGTATGATCTAGAAACATTCAAGATCGAAGTGCACCAAGCCTATAAATTTTTTCTTCAGCTAGCATTTCTGCCGGCGTTCTATAGTTAAACCGCTTGCGCGGTAAGTTGTTTAGTTTAGTCACAGCATTTTGCACAATCTCCTCTGTTAAAGTTTTAGGGTCAGTTTTTTTAGGTATAAATCTATGCAGTAAAGCATGAGAGTTTTCTACATACGGCTTCTGCCAAGGGCTGCCAGGCTTACAGAAATAAGTTTGAACTCCAGCTACTTGCTTAAGAACTAGATGGTCAACAAACTCTTTTCCATTATCAAATGTAAT
>CAITDW010000138.1 GCA_903891235.1 uncultured Candidatus Saccharibacteria bacterium | reverse complement strand
ATATTAGACTACTCGGGGTAGACGCATCTGGAACTGAAGATGCGTGTATATTGAACAAAGGAATATCGTGGATGAAATTAGCTAGTAGTCCAAATATCTCTCAAAATGCTATTGATGATGATTCTTATGCAAAAGCATTAACTACTTGGCATGCCAATGCTGTTAGGGTACCCCTGAATGAAGATTGTTGGCTAGGAGTTAATGTAGGCGGTATTAATCCAGCATATTGGGGTACACCTTATCAGAATGCCATAAAAGGCTGGGTAACTGCCTTAAATAACAACGGTATGTATGTAATTTTAGATTTACATTGGGCAGCCCCAGGAACCTATCCCGCTAACCAGCAGTGGCCAATGGCCAATGCTGACCATTCACCAACATTTTGGACACAGGTGGCAAGATCGTTTAAAACATTCAAGGCTGTTGCCTATGATCCGTTTAATGAGCCCTTTATGGGCGGTATTGCTCCAACCAATTCTGACTGGAGATGTTGGTTAAATGGCTGCAATACAACATTTACAAGTACTATTAACGGAGTTCCCAACACTTCTGTAACATATAAGACAGCTGGCATGCAGAGTTTAGTTACTGCAATTAGAAGTGGTGGAGGTGGAACACAGCCAATTATTCTTGGCGGTCTAAACTGGGCGGGGGATCCATGCGGAACCAAAAATAGCGGAGGCAATGGAGGTAGTTGTAGTGAAATAGGAAATCTACCAAATGATCCTCAGAATCAACTTGCCATTAGCTTCCATACTTATAACTGGACTGCCTGTACTACAACGACCTGCTGGGATACGGTAGCTCAAGCATCAAAAACTGCTAAGCTGCCATTAATTACAGGCGAAGTAGGTGAAAGAGATTGTCTTGCCAGTTTTGTAAACAATTATATGAATTGGGCTGATTCTAACGATGTATCATATTTAGCTTGGTCTTGGGAAGTTAACTTTAATACTAGTTGTACGCCCAATGGAGGAGGAAACCTTCAATTGTTACAAAGCTATAACGGAACCCCCTCACCAATACCACAAGAAGCCTCCGCTATTAAGAATCATTTAATTCAAGTAAATCCATAATTCGACTTGAAAAAAATTTCACTGCCTCAAATGAATAATTTGAGAATGTTGAAACATTTAACTAATTACTTTTAATAATCTAGGGCATAAAATATTTGATAGTTACTCTTAAATCTATACAAAACTTACTGCAAAGATTTATGTAAGAAGATAATACTAATGTATATTATAAATAATGAAATTGATTACAAAAAAAATACACAAGAGAATATCAATAAAGAATGTATCTATAGATTTACCAATATTATGTATTGCTGTTTTAGTTCTTATTATTGGAATTGCTGGCTGTATAATATTAAATTCAAGTCATGCTTCAGAACATGCCAGTACTACAGCTGGTTTATCTAATAACTCTGCTTTAACAAAAGGTTTACCACCAGACATTACTCCTACAGTCAATGGATTAAATGTTTCCTTAAATGGTGTCTGTCATCCTGCTAGTGGAGCAAGTGTTACTAGTATTAAAGTTACTTGGGGTGATGGAACTAAAGATGTAGCTTCAAGTTTTCCTTTTACTCATAATTACTTAAAGGCACGTATTTATAAAGTTACAGCTACCTGCGCTGATAGTTTAGGTAATTCAAAATATACAAGGGTGAAAGTAGAAGAGAGATTTTTCACAGGTAAGCTACTTAGTCTGCAGGCTTATGCAAGTGATATACCAAATCTTCAGAAACTTCATGCTAATAGCGTTAGACCTGAAATTAGTTTTGATACAAATACAGGCTCATTTGTCGACAAAGACCGACTTGGTGTGTCAACTGGAACATGGATGAATCAGACGACAACCGCTCATATACAAGCTATTCCACTATTAGAATCTTATATACCTGTTACGCCAAACTCTAATGTTTATATTGATCCTACTATATGGGCAAATGCGGTTACTAAATGGTGCAAACAATATTGTTATGGTGGTTCTTTCTATAAAAAAAATACATCTGCAAATGAATATTATGCACCTCACATCTTAGAGATACTTAATGAACCTTATGGTGGATGGTTTAGAGGGGGTTCTGTGCCACCAATAGGATATGCAAACATGTTGATTGCTACTAGAACCGCCTTAGATAATGCTGGTTTGGGCTATATAGGTATTTTAGGAGCAAGTGGAGATGCTGGTCATGCATCCTGGACGGCTGACGTTGCAGCAGCTAATGGGTACAAATCAGTTATAGGACTAGCCGATCATCCCTATGCTAACTCTCAAACATATAGAGTTACACCTATTTCGGCTATTCTCAAGGCTGGATTTGACGAAGTTTATTACTACCACCAACTATATAATATTGACATATATATCACTGAAGTTGGCTGGTGTAGTCAGAGTACCATTGATGTTGCTAAATGTGACTTGAGAAATGAAACTGAAGCAGATAAGGATGCAAATATTACAGATTCCATTAACCAACTAGGTTCAGTTTCGTGGATAAAGGACTTTAATTACTACAACTTGAGAGACTATGAACAATGTGTTGTTATCACTGTAGGACAGCCTTGCGTAGGCCAATACGTAAGTTACGGTTTAATTTTATCCACTGGCGCTAACGAACCATCATATAGTGCCTACCTAGCGGCTGCTATAGCTAACGGTTTTTAATATTTATCTTAGTATTTTAATAAACAAGAATCAGTAGATTAACTATCTATTATTTACTGACAGTCATATTCCCTAAATATAGCTTATTGATTTGTAAATTTATAATATATGGGAATATCATAAAATCTTAAATTATTCTTTCTTGATATGATTTTACTAAGATTAGTAAAGATAAATTAAACTAAGTAAGTAATAT
>CAITDW010000137.1 GCA_903891235.1 uncultured Candidatus Saccharibacteria bacterium | reverse complement strand
TTATGATCTATCATATGATTATATTTTTATATTATTATCTAATGAAAATAGAATTCCATATGTTGAGGGTTACCCCAACTATGGTCACTATGGAGGGACTGATGTAGAAAATAGTATGTTACCACCTGACTATAAAATAGCTTTTTTAGGATATCTTAAGTGGTTTTATCATATGCCATTACAAACGTTTATAAGCAAAAACATCGTAAGGGAATTGCAACAATATCCAATAGGAAAACATCAAAAAATTATTTGGATAAATGCCTTAATTAATCCCCGTATATATGATCTAGTAACCACTGGATTAAAAGTTAAAGGCCACTTGTGTATGTATTCTGCTCAAGAAACTATAGATTATATAAAAGATAACAAAGAATTAATTAAAGCAATAGAAACAGGTAAAATAGTTGATCCCAGAACTAATCATTTTTCGGAAGAAAATCAATATGAATTAGCAAAATTTTATGCTAATATAATAGAAAAAGATAAAAATAACACTCTAACCGATGCTGATTTAGAACTGAAAAATATAGATTGGGTACGTGATCCTCAAAAACTAGTTTCGTTACATCAATTTAATAATTTAGGAAAAAATGAATAATACAAAAACACTATGTAACATGGCATGGGATTATCCCATGTTCTTTATGTTTACTAATCACTTTGGCTATTGCTGCCGCACACCAAAGATTGATATTGACAATGCGGTACTTGAAGAGATGGGTGAAGATTTTTTCAGTAATCATCCTCATTTTGTAAAACGTAGACAAGATTTAGCTAATGGTATACAAAGCTCAGATTGTAAAACTTGCTGGCAATTAGAAGATAAAGGATTCAAAAGTTCTAGGACAGATCAAGGCTTTAAGAACTTTATGATGAAAAATAAAACACCAATGAACAATTTATCATATGATCAAGTTCATACAATACCAAACATTGAACAAAGTAACTATACCAATGTTATCGAGATTGTGTTGAATAATACGTGTGATGCAAAATGTACATATTGCAGTGAGTTTTATAGTACACAATGGGTTAGTGAAAAGAAAAAACATAATGATTTACATCCAAACTATGTCCCACAAGAACATAGAAATCCTCGTGCCGAAGAATTATTTTGGAGTTGGTATAATAACAAAACTATTAAAACAGTAAGACGTTTTGGATTTATCGGTGGAGAACCATTCATTATTGATGCATTATATGAATGCTTTGATAAACTAATTGAAATACATGAAAACACCAATGTGCGTGAAGATAAAATAGAATTATGTATCACAAGTAATATGAATACTCCTCCTGCTTACTTTCAAAAGTTTTTAAGCTATGTACCAAAATTAAGCAAATACTTTAATATTATTATTCAAGTAAGCGGAGAAAACATCGGTGCAGACTTAGAATATGTTAGGCATGGTGTTAAATGGGAGCGTTGGAAAAACAACGTTGAATATTTATTAGCAAATACTGAGGTAAAGCTATCATTTTTACCTTGCTTAAATTTGTTATCTATTCCCAGATTTTTCGAGTATTTGAGATACTTTGAAATGCTGTGCAAAAAATACGGTTACATGGACATTTATCATAATATCGTAACGTGGCCAACTGAGCAAAGCCCAATGACTGCACCAAAAGAATTTGCAAAGTACTTTGACAAATGTATTGAATTAGCAGAAAGGTTAAACTTGGCAAAAGACTTATATAGCTATAAACATTTTTTAGAGTGGT
>CAITDW010000136.1 GCA_903891235.1 uncultured Candidatus Saccharibacteria bacterium | reverse complement strand
TTTAAGAGATTTTTACTGGACCCTCGGCCTTCGGCCAAGGGTGACGGCATCGAGTTGTTTTACAGCTGATTCGTACAAATAACATCTCGTGCAATAATTTCATAAAGACAACATATTTACAACTATCTTTTTTTCTAAGATAAAATGCTAAATCCTGCAGTTATTAAAGTGTTTAAATCATCAATATTAAAATTAAAAAGTAATATACTGTGTATTTTTAGTCGCAATGAAGTGGAATATTCTTTTAAAATATCATTTTATAGTAAAATTATATTTGATTTTAGTAAAAAAATATTACTATAGATAGTTAGAAGGTTATTGATAACTTTAAATTGTAGTTATTGGTATATCTTTTGGATTATTTTGCGTATGTTGCGCGGATGATTTATTAATAATTTTTTGGAGACTATCAAATGAAAAAACTTCTTAGCTT
Source organism: uncultured Candidatus Saccharibacteria bacterium (assembly GCA_903891235.1). Lineage (GTDB taxonomy): Bacteria > Patescibacteriota > Saccharimonadia > Saccharimonadales > UBA4665 > CAIYEO01. The sequence goes on along the minus strand of CAITDW010000136.1, from coordinate 1,315 downwards.
ACTTTCAGTTTTAGCTGTTATTGCTTGTGCATCATTAAGCTTTGCTGCTTCAGATGCAAACGATGCTGCAAACCCAACTGATGCAACAAATCCTTCACAAGATTCTACTACAGCTGCACCTGTAACTACTTCTGATGCTGCTGCAACAACTACAACAGGACAATAATTTTAAATTTTTAAAATTATTAGTAGTTTTAGTAAAAGAAACGCGGTACATATTTGTATCGCGTTTTTTTATTGTGTGTGTTTGATTGTAGAATGCTGTTATAAAAAAGCTGGTGCGGTCGAGAAGAGTTGAACTTCCACTTCCCTAAGGAAACAGCGACCTCAACGCTGCGCGTCTACCATTCCGCCACGACCGCAAAAGAAACCGCAAAGAAATAGAGTTAGAGTCTATGTTCTTCGAGAGGTAGTTAAGACTGTTATATGAGATGTTTATCTATATAAATAAAGCTGTAAAAGCAATAAGTGCGGCGTCATCCTTGGACGAGCGGTAGCGATGTCCGAGAATCCAGATTAAATCTCTTAAATATCTTCAGGTTTAAAAATTTTTAAAAGATTTCAACTGGATCCTCGTCACGCCTTCAGCGGACAAGGATGACGACCTCACTTGTCTTTAATATATATACCAAATCTATAGCTATTATCCAAGTATAATTTAGTTTTATCGTAATAATAATTCTAATTTATTGCCGATATCTAACTGTAAATACTCGGCCTTAGCTTTTACATTGGTGATTTTTGCTGAAATAGGTAGAGTTTGATTAGCTTTTATAGCTTCTTTTGATGATGGTTTGGTATAGCGAAAAATAACTTCTTTATTATTATTAAGCAATATATAACGAATATCTGGAACTATTTTATCCTCATCAGAGCTATTGGTAATAAAACCATTAACTGCTATTTCGTTTTCGTGAGTATCAATGACGAAATCGTTCAGTAATAGTCCCTTTGTAGAGTATATTCCGCATTTTTCGTAAATTATTTTAGCTGGTTGCAGATTTATCAGTTTTTCGGAGAAGAAAATTAGTCCAACGAAGATAATAATCAAAGCTAAGGTGATAGGGATTATTTTAAAATAATGAGGTAAAGCCGGTTTAAATAAAACTGGCAAATTTACTTTATAATCATAATGTGTTTTATGAGCGGCAAAAGAAGTTGAGGGTGTGGTAACCATCCAAGTATGAGTGCATTTAGCGCATTTAACTATGCGTCCAGCAGACCCAATTACCCGTTCTGATATACAATAAACGGCCTGACATTTTCCACAAGTTATACGCATAAAACTATATATTCATTAAACTACAATGATATT
>CAITDW010000135.1 GCA_903891235.1 uncultured Candidatus Saccharibacteria bacterium | reverse complement strand
GTAGAAATTTGGGATATTACCAGTACTTGTAAATTTGCCAAACGTCATTTAACCAAACGTAAACAATTTTATAAAGAAGCTAACTATCCATTTACACAGGAAAAATTAGAATGGAAAACAACCTAATAGAAATTAGCAGTCATGCAGGATTCCAACCAATGGAAATATGCCTGGTGGGACGTAGCTACCCTCCTGAATTTTATTCTAAGATTAAAAATTCTAATATCAGATCAGTCATGGAAAAAATTGCCATAGAAACTGAAGAAGATTATCAAACACTTATTAAAATTCTTAAAAAATTTCAAATACAAATTGAGCGACCCACTATATTGGCAAACAATAATTTTGAAGAGTATATGATTATTCGCAGCGACGGAAGTAGATGGTACCAACCTCCACCAATGAATCCTAGAGATCATTTACTGGTAGTTGGTAATCAGATTTTTATTAATAGACCAACGGGACCGACCTACGTAGATTTTTTTGATTCAGTTATTAAACGTATTGTTGGTAAAAAATATCATGCTAAAGATTGTCCAGATACTAACGTAATCAATGGTCCGTCGGTAACTCGAGTAGGCAAGGATTTATATTTTGATAATAAATATGGATTACCACAACACATTTTCGATACCTATTTTTCTAATTATCGTTGTCATAATGTAACCACTGGGGGACATAGCGATGGAGTATTTTGCCCGGTAACTCCTGGATTGATTATTAGTTTAAAAGATGTGCCTACGTATGCAGATACATTTCCCGGTTGGGAAGTTGTATACTTGCCCGGGCAAAGTTGGGAAAAAGTTCGACCATTTTTAGATCTCAAAATAAAGAACGGAGGCAAGTGGTGGATTCCGGGAGAAGAAATGAATGATGAAGTAACCAATTTTGTTAATACCTGGATGAATGACTGGACTGGCTTTGTAGAAGAAACGGTATTTGACGTTAATATGTTGGTCATTAACGAAAAAAATGTAATCTGTAACAATTATAATGATAAAGTTTTTGAAGCACTTTCTAGGCACGGAGTTACTCCGCATATTTGCAATTTTAGACATCGATATTTTTGGGACGGTGGGTTACATTGTATTACCCTTGATCTTAAACGTCGTGGTCCTTGTTTAGACTATTTTGCATAGAATGGAAATAAAAGGTTGCATTTTTACAATGCAATATGTATAATAAACACATGCGAATATTAACACTTGACAATGAACATTATGAACTGGATCATCTTCCAGAAGAAATCGAAGACATGCGTTTTGCAATCTTAGATAATTCAACTCCTGTGGATCCTGACTATCATTACATACCACTGATATTTCTAGAAAGCTTTAACTGCCCTGCATTGGTATTACGCATAGGCAACCACAGAATAAAAATGCCCATGGATTGGCAAATATTAATTGGTGAGCCCGACTTGGGTGATCTGGAAGTGTTACCGTTGACCAGCATAAATGATCGAGGGTTTAAGGTATTCCAGTTTAATCCACTGAGCAGTTTTAGACCCAGTTTTCCAGACATTGAAATTATAGATGTGTATCAAGAAGTTAACTGGTATGCTCCAAAATTAAAAAATGGACAAATGCTATGTGTGCCCATTACGGATGGGCCTAAACCCGAATGTGTTTATTTTGTAAAAGATATTAGTCGTAATTGTGAAATAGTGGATTACAACAAGGCGTGGTAAGTTAAATGGAAAATATAGCTCCATATAATGAAAATAAATTTATATCTGTGTTTAAAACAACAGAAGTATACAAAAAGTTAAGATGCGATTACACCGACGATAAATTAGTTTGGCATAAATTTTTCCATCTTGGAAACACAATTAAATCAACTACCGAAGAACGCAGGGTTCTTCAAACCGGAGGATACTCTACTCCAAGGGCTTTAAGGGCTTACAAAGAAGAATTTTCAGCTTCTGTATTTTATTATTTATT
>CAITDW010000134.1 GCA_903891235.1 uncultured Candidatus Saccharibacteria bacterium | reverse complement strand
CTAGAAATTTCCTGAGCTTAAATTCATCATAGCCTGAAAGTTGCACAATACCTTGATCTATGCCTTCCATTCTTTCTGTTGCTCTCCTGTGAACCATGCAAGGAATACTTAAATAGGCGCATTCTTCTTGGAGTCCACCACTATCAGTTATCACAAAATCTGCTCCTCTTAAAAGTTTAATGAAACTGAAATAATCTAACTTAGGCATATATTCAAAATTATTTTTAACAAAAGAAGAAAGTCCCAAGGATTCAATCCTAGCAAGAGTTATTGGGTGTTGAATAAAGAACATTTTATGTTTTTTAGAGTATTCAGCAATTGTTTTAAGTGTCATTTTAAAAACAGACTTATTTAATAAAAGTTCATTTCTATGAATAGAAATTAATCCGAATTTTTTTGGCAGTCCAAATAAACTACTACTAATTGGATTTTGCTTATCTGCGTATTTAATAGAGTCAAATACGGTATTAACTTTGGTATTAATTATTTCACCTTTCACTTTTGCATCTATAAGATTTTTGGTTGGTATATCTCCGGGGGCAAAATGAACTCGTGCTAATTTGGATACAATTCTACGATCTATTTCTTCTGGGAATGGGTGTAAAATATTAAAACTTCTGAGTCCAGATTCAATATGACCGAGTTTGAATTTCAAATTTTTTGCAATCAATGATCCTGCTACTGTGGATATAGTGTCTCCATGTACTAGCAAAATGTTTTTATCTTTTTGAGAATTAGATGATCTTAAAATATTGTTTCGATTTTTAATAAATGCAAATAAAGCTTTAGTGAACCATATTGGCATTTGATGAAATTTATCTAAGTCATTATTTTTATATCCGTGAACAAGCCAGAGATCAGGTTTTGGAACTTCCGGATAAGATTCAAAAAAAGTCTTAAGTTGTTTCTCCTGTTGAACGAGTGCAATTGTAAAACATTTTTTTTTCTTTTTTAAATCAACTATCAATGGAATAATCTTAATAAGTTCGCCTGTTGTCCCGTAAATTATAAAAACCATAATGCCCCTTCCTGACTATATTGTACTTTATTATTGTTTTACCATAAACGACAGAATTGATGGAGGTAAAATAATTCAGTAAAATCGTTAAATCAATTGATGTATACTGAACCATTTAAGGCTTTTAGTGTTGATATATAAATTTAAGACAGCTTATTAATTGTTTCTATTAATATCTTTGTATCGTGCCATTTTGAAACTTCTACACAATCTATGCCCATTGCTTTAACTGGGTAGTCGTTGCCGCCTGGCTGTAATTTATCTCCAACAAAAAGAATCTCATCTTTTGTTAAGTCTAGTTCCTGAATTAGTTTTTTCATACCATAGGCCTTGTCAATTCCAGGTTTAGTTACATCAATCGATGTTGTTCCACCTATTCTGAATTCATAGTCTGGTATCTTTTTTGACACAATCGGTATTATTGTATTTCTTTTCTTATCTCCCAAATCCCATTTTTCTTTTTCTTCAATAGGAGCTGATTGCCCGAGCGCAGAAAAAGTTATCTGGCTTCCTCTGTCCTCAATAATATCTCCGTAAGGTTTTTCTTCCCAGTAGCCAAGTTGCTTGGTAACATCTTCAAGCCCATTAATAATTCTTTTTTTGTCATCTTCAGGTATATCTTCCGAGTATATATTTTTCCATTCATTTTTATTTTGATCAAAAATAAAATATGAGGTTCCACAGGTTGGCATGAGATGTAGATTATTCAAGTATTTTTTTTCAACATCTATGTTGTTTATAATCTGTTTTTCAAATTGTTTAAATTTTCCTCCAGATATTACACAAACCAACTTATGCGTTAAGAGTTTATTGAATTGTTCTATTATTTCTGGGTGCATTGGAGTCTTTGATAGACTTAATGTGTCATCTAGGTCAAAAGCTATTAATTTTTTCATTTATTATTTATCCTTTTACTTATTTCACCGACTTTTTGAGACAAATCTTTTCTTGTTACTAGTATTCCGTTATTGGTAGAAATTACGACTATATTATCTAGTCCTATTACTGCCATTGGTAGATTGGTTTCGTTTTGAATAAAGGCATTTTCTACTTCATCTATTTCAACATCTCCTTTTATATAATTATTATTTTCATCTGACCCAACAGCCTTATGAAGATCACTAAATGAACCTAAATCCATCCAATCAAATGAAGCTTGTATAACCATGAGTTCCTTGTCTTTTTCTATTAACTCATAATCTATGGTGCTTGATTTGAATGATTTATATGTTTCTTCTAGTTGGTTTGTCATAGTAATTTTCAATTTTAAAAAATTAGAGTATAGATTAGGAGAATATTCCTTCATGGCATTTTCGAAGGTAGATAGTTTAGCAAGGAAATAGCCACAATTCCATGAATATTTTCCACTATTGAGATATTGTTTAGCTGTTATAAAATCTGGTTTTTCCTTAAACGAATCTACTTTATAGATATATGGTTCATCGCTAACTAGATTGCCTTTTTTTATGTAGCCAAACCCAGTTGCAGGATAGTCGGGTTCAGCCCCAATTAGTATGATATTGTTATACTTTTTTGAGGCCGATTCAGCTACCTTAAAAGTGTGATTGAAACCAACTTCATCTCTAATGTAATGGTCTGAATGAATGAACGCTATTGTTTCATCTTGATTTTTATTATTAATCTGACTCAGTGCAAATATCATACAATTTGCTGTGCCCCGACGACTTGGTTCAACTATAAAATGTGAGTCATCTAGATTTTCGATTTGTTCTTTTACGTGCCTAATATGACTCTTATCTGAGACTATATATATTTCATTTGATATTTTTTTAGCTCTTAAATAGGTCAACTGCAGAAGAGATCTTTTATTACCATTAATACTGAGTAAATGTTTAGGAAAATCAGGAGTAGAAAGTGGCCAAAGTCTAGTACCAGACCCTCCAGCAAGAATGATAATTATCATAAGTACAGGATAACAAATTACTTTCTCTATTAATAATATATTATGAATATTTGGTATAATCTAAAGAATGAGAATATTAGTTACTGGAGGTGCTGGATTTATTGGTTCTAACTTTGTGCATTTCATATATAAAGAGAGGCCCGATTGGCATATTACAGTAATAGATAAATTAACTTATGCTGGCAATAAGAAAAATCTTATTAGCTTAGACAATGAAAGATATTCCTTCATTAAAGGAGATATTTGCGATCCAGGAACAATCAACTCAGCAGTATCAGAATCTGACGCAGTGATACATTTTGCAGCAGAATCCCACAATGATAATTCCCTACACTCACCCTGGCCTTTTGTTAATACTAATATTATCGGAACTTATCAAATTCTTGAGGCTGTTAGAAAACATGAAAAAAGACTTCACCATATTTCGACGGATGAGGTTTATGGTGATCTAGAGCTAAACGACCCAAATAAGTTTACGGATCAGACTCCATATAATCCATCCAGTCCCTACTCTAGCACTAAGGCTGGGTCAGATATGCTAGTTCGAGCATGGGTGAGAAGTTTTGGAATTCAAGCAACAATATCAAATTGCTCAAATAACTACGGCCCTTATCAACATGTAGAAAAATTTATACCTAGACAAATAACAGAAATAATTGAAGGCCGAAAACCTAAACTTTATGGAACTGGAGAAAATGTTAGAGATTGGATACACACAGAGGATCATTCTTCTGGAGTCTTAGCAATCTTAGAAAAAGGTAAAATAGGTGAAACTTATTTAATAGGTG
>CAITDW010000133.1 GCA_903891235.1 uncultured Candidatus Saccharibacteria bacterium | reverse complement strand
TGATCGCCAGTGCTATCTAGATGTTTTTTATCCGACGATAAAAGCTTTGGAGCAACAATGCCAACCTTGGGCGATGCTTGCATCACCTCAACCAATCCTGTTAACCAATTTTTATCCGCCACTGCATCATTATTAAAAAGTGCTATATATTCTGCACCCAAATCAATCGCTTTTTCTATTCCTTGATTAACTCCACCTGCAAAACCAAGATTTTTACTATTCTCAATTATTTCAATATCTGGATAATTTTTTTTCAAAATAGCCAATGAATTGTCTGTAGATCCATTCTCAACCACTATTGCTGTATTTTTAATGGTTTGAGAGAACAAAGAATTAATGCATTCCTCGATTGAGTTTTCGCCATTTAGGTTTGGTATAACAACAGCATATTTCGACATCGACTTATTCTTTCTTATAATCTATAATAACCTATAATATATGTTTAGGCGCATCTTATCCAAACAAAATAAAGCTTTACTATCTGAACTTGTCAGGACTGACTTTAAGCTTCGCTACCAGGGTTCTGTCCTAGGCTATGCTTGGTCGCTTCTGCGCCCAATGTTTTTGTTTGTAATTTTATATGCAGTTTTTGTAAAATTCCTTAAAGTGGGTAACGGTATTCCACATTACCCAGTCTATCTTCTGTTAGGTATTGTGATATGGAACTTTTTCGCAGAAATGACAATGCAAAGCTTAGGGTCAATCGTAGGCAGAGGCGACTTAATTAGAAAGATTAAAATACCTAGATGGATTATTGTTATAAGCAGTAGTTTTGGTGCACTAATAAATTTATTCTTGAACCTAATAATAATCGTAATATTTATGATAATTGGAAAAGTTAGTGTGTCATATGATGTAATTCTATTACCTCTCTTTTTTCTAGAAATTTATATTTTTGCTCTAGGGCTATCCTTCTTTCTTTCCGCGGCCTTTGTAAAGTATCGTGATATAAATTATATTTGGGAAGTAATTTTACAAGCTGGTTTTTATCTTACCCCTATACTTTACCCACTATCAAAGATTACAAATGTAACATTTCAGAAGTTAATATTATTGAACCCAGTGGCCCAAGCGCTACAGGGATCAAGATATGTTTTAATCACAAAGTCTACTCTAATATCAAAAACAGTTTTTGGTGGTGGCTGGGGTCAGTATATTCCAATCGCAATAGTATTTGTGGTATTTATAATTGGCGTGCTTTTCTTCAAGAAAGAGTCAAATTACTTCGCGGAGAATATATAAATTATGGACGATTCAGTAGTCATACAAGTCGATAATGTAAGTAAGAATTTCAAGTTACCTCATGAGAAAACACAAACTATAAAGTCGGCGATAGTAAATTTTTATAGTAGAAATAAAAAGTACGAAATTCAAAAAGCATTAAAGAACGTATCGTTTGAAGTAAAAAAAGGGGAATTCTTTGGTATTGTCGGAAAGAACGGCAGCGGTAAAAGTACTCTCTTAAAAATTTTAGCAGGAATATATCGTCCCACAGAGGGTGCAATAAATATTAAAGGTAAGTTAATACCCTTTATTGAGCTAGGGGTTGGTTTTAGTCCGGAGTTAAGCGGTAGAGAGAATGTTTATCTCAATGGCGCACTACTTGGATTCAGTCGTAATGAAATGAACAAAATGTATGATGACATCGTATCATTCGCCGAATTAGAAAGATTCATGGATCAAAAATTAAAAAATTATTCGTCTGGCATGCAAGTAAGATTAGCATTTTCAATTGCGATAAGAGCGCAAGGGGATATCTTGGTTTTAGATGAGGTTCTTGCAGTTGGGGACTTAGATTTTCAGCAGAAGTGTTTTGATTATTTTAGTGAGCTACGTGAAAAATCTAGAACTGTGATTTTGGTAACTCATGACATGGGCTCCGTATTAAAATTTTGCGATAGAGCAATGTTCTTAGATACGGGGACCATACAAAAGATCGGTAAGCCCAAATTAATTGCTGATGCTTACGTTGAAAAAAATTATGAAAAGAAAATTGAAAAAAACCCTAAAAATACAAAAAATACAAAAGTAGCACATATAAGTTCAGTTGAGCTAACACAAGATGGAAAAAATATAACTAACTATAATACGGGAGACTATTGTTATATAACTTTATATTTCTCAAACCCTGAGTTAATGAAAATACATTTCGGATTTCAAATATTTAGCAACGAAGGCACATACTGTTTTGGCACAAATAGTAAAATAGAAGGCATGAAACCAGTAGGCACATCAAAGGGCAGCGTTAGCCTTAAAATTAAATTGGATCTCGTGCCTGGACAATACACTATAACTACGGCCACTATGGGGGAAAATGGTATTAAGATTTATGACTATAAGCCCAATTCATCATCTTTTATGATAAGAAGGACGGTTCAAACTGAGGGGGTAGCTAATTTAAAACAAGAATGGATTAATACGAATGTCTAATTACAAAGGTGTATTTGTACCAAAAGCTGAAAATAATCCCTGGAATTTAGTGTTTGACCTAGTTAAGGATGGCAGTACTGTGTTAGACGTAGGCTGTAGTTGGGGGAGTTTCGGTTCTGCGTTAATAGATCGCAAGAGATGCATAGTCGATGGTATCGAGCCGGATTTAGAAGACTACAAGAAGGCAACCCATTTGTTGAGACGAGTAGCGAACACTTTTGCTGACGAGGCATTAAGCTCGACTTTTGTGGATCAGAAATATGACAATGTTGTGTTCCTTGATGTAATTGAGCATTTATATGACCCAGTAGCAACTCTTCAGTTAGTTAAAAAACATCTGAATAAAGATGGTAGCATAATTTTTTCAATTCCTAATATGGCGCATATTTCAGTTAGGCTAATGCTTCTTAATGGAGATTTTGATTATGGTGAGACCGGTTTATTAGATAAAACTCATCTACATTTTTATACTCTTAAAGAAATTGAACGGATCTTTGCGGAAGCTGGCTACAAGATTAAAACCTTAAATTACACGGAGGCGACATACCCCCCCGGACTTATTGATGATCAACTAAAGAGCCTAGGTATTAACAAAAGTAAAAAATTAGACGAACTTCTTAACAGTGAAGATGCACGCGTATTTGAATATGTGGGTGAAGCTGTTGTGGCAAAAAGTTCAAAAATCCCACGTGAGCGATTTAGTCCTGATCCTCAAGGAACAATTTCATTATGGTATCAAGGACATTTAAAAGAAAGGGATAAAAATATTAGATCTTTGCAGGCAATAATTGCAGATCAAAAGAAACAGTTTGCAGAGCAGACAAAATCCATCCAACACTATGAACAATTAGTAAATAGTATTACTAAATCAAAGGCATACAAGCTTGGTCAATCAATCGCTACACCATATAGAAAGATAAGTGGTCTAAAAAACAGGGGTGTCGATGAAGAATAAGCCTCTTATTTCTGTCATAATAACTAACTATAACTATGGCAAATATGTTCCTAAAGCAATAGAAAGCGTACTTAACCAAACCTACAAAAATATTGAGCTGATAGTAATTAATGATGGATCTACAGATAATAGCGACGAAATTATAAAAAAAATATTAACAAAATGTCCTGACAGAAACATTAATTATGTTAGTCGTGAAAATAGGGGGGTTGTCTACACCCGCAATCAAGGCCTGGAGTTGGCTCAAGGCGATTTTCTGTGCTACCTAGATGCAGACGATTATTTTAATAATGACTACATTGAAAAAAACTATAATATTGCTAAGCGCTATGGCGCCGATGTGGTATATCCAAACTGGCATTTTGTTGGTGAGTGGCTTGGACGCCCAGATACTAATTTCCCGGAGTTCACACCAGAACTCTTACAGCTGCAAAAATTACATTGCAAACCAGAATCACTAGTGCGGAAGAAGGCAATCAAAGATCATCGCTTTGAAACAGAGAAAGTTGCTGAAGATTGGGATTTCTTTATTGGATTGTCGCTTGATGGTGCGAAGTTTAAATTAGCCAAAAATAACTTTATAAATTACCGTATAAGTACAGGTTCACGAGGCTCACGTAATGATCCAAAAGAAGATACGCAATCGTTTGTTGATATATTAACAAAGTACAAAAACAAATACGACGATAAGGTAATAGATCCCAATCGACTAGTTAAGTTGAGACACCCTAATATAGTTATGAAAGTTCTGAGTATGCGGTATCCAAGAGTGGTTATGGAATCAGTTAAAAAGGATGGTGCGCGTACCACTAGCATCAAAGCAATTCGTAAGGTCGCGATACATAACAAATGGGCATGGAATACACTCTGGCGAGTTAGAAACAATAAATATAAAAGAACTATTCGGTCGTTTGCTATACAAAAATCACCAAATACCAAGTTGGCTGTGGTGTTGCATCTGTACTATATCGATCTGTGGCCTTCGATTATGAAGAAGCTTCGTTCTATAGATGTACCCTTTGATCTTTTCGTGTCAGTTCAGATTAAAGATAAGGATATATCACTAGACAAGATTAACAAGTATCATAAGATGACGAATATTGTCGCACTGCCAAACCTTGGTAGAGATATGCTTCCGTTTATGATGATAGTTAGTAAGCTTTGTGAAGATACCAATCAGTATAGGTATCTTCTTAAGATACACAGCAAAAAAAGCTTACACAGGGACGATGGTAATGAATGGCTAAATAGTTTATTAGGGCAACTAATACCGAATGACATATCTAATGTCATAAAGGTTTTGGAAGATCGTAAGACAGGTCTTGTGGGTCCAGCCGATCATGTAGTTTCGTTGAGTAAGTACATGGGCGATAACAAAGAACGTATCAGAAAAATCGCAGAAACTATGACTGATAAAAAAACTGTTAAACAGATGCTAGATAGCCCTAGCAAGTATCCATTTTTTGGGGGAACTATGTTTTGGGGTAGGTTAGATTTTCTGACACCGCTTTTGGAATGTGGTATAACTCCCGCAGACTTTAATACTGAGCGAGGACAGATAGATGGCACTACCGCCCATGCTATTGAGCGAATTCTTGGAAAAATTCTACATACTGTGACTCAAAAGAAAATGTATGTTGTTGATAAGGCTATAGTCAGTCAGCTGCCAGAAAAATCATACACTGCAAACTATAAGCACGTAGGTTGACCGGCCATATCTACTTTTTGATAGGATGTACTGTTTTGTCTTCCTCGAGAGCGTTTTTTGTGGCCTGTAAATACGCATAGCCATATTTATTGTCTGGCTCTAAATGCATGCCTTCTGCCCATTCATTCCATGCTGCAATAAATATTTGATCTGTCGATGACTCCTGGACTAATCGTGTAAGCCATTTTTGATATAGCTTCGGGGGGATAGAGAATAGCTGCGCTCCCTTGTATATTTTACGTGCAGTATTATCGAAGTAGGTCATTGCCCCTTTAAAAACAGGATAATCTTTTTTGGATAAATATATTTCATTATCGATAAATTTATCCATATCGTATTCTTTTATTAGCGCCATTGAGTTTAGCAACTTCTTGTTGGTCTCTATGCCGGGCAGCTCCTTCGGCATTACTGGTAAATGTGAACCAAATTCTACCGCAGCATCTGCGCCATAATCTCTAGGATCAAAGTTTATATCAAAGTCATCTGGAAATACTAATGAGATATAAGGCTTCTTGATACCTTCTGCTTCTACAAGTTTACCGATATTATCAATGAAATCTGGTAGATACGGATTCTTTTTTGCCTGATAAATAATCAAGTGGGGCCTTCCTTCAACAGTAATATAACGCTTATCCTTGAAAAAAGGCAGTATATCCTTAACAAACCTATCTATATCATCCTTAGTTACTTTAGCGCTATAGGTTGTTGTTCCTGCATGAGCCTCTTCTCCCCATGTGTTTGTCCAATCTTCGTTTGCCCAGAACAACATATAAGGAAAATCTAGCCCATCATCATTTTGCCAGTTAATAATGGGCTTTTCCATTATTCTACTACCACCAGCAAACCAATAGTAGTAGAAACAGAAACCATGAATACCATACATTTTTGCCAGCTCAACTTGGCGATACATTGTGTGTGTTGTTTCTAGGTTGTAAAAGCCTACATCAAAAGGAAGGTGTGGTTGCCAATGTCCTGTAAACTGTGGTACTGCCGTTGCGCAGTTGTTCCATTCAGTAAAACCACGACCAAACCAAATATCATTTTGCGGTATTTGATAGAACTGAGGTAAATAATAGGCAATTAATTTCTTTGGAGGCTTACCAACATAATCCGATTTACTAATTGGAACAAAGTCTTTTTTGTCTAACTGGTTGTTTAACACATAGTTAGAGTAATTACTTAAATTCTGTTGGTCTCTAGGTTGTGCTGAGGATAGTTTGCGACGTTTTATTTTACTTCTAAGACTTTTGGCTTTTCTATAACTACGCGCCAGTAATGTATTTTGTCGTAATTGATTTTTAATTACATTCTTTTTTTCAGAGATCATGCTATTGCTCATCTTTAGACATTATACAGTATGTAGACCTGTTGTATAGACGTGTTTTATAGTAGAATGTAGTAATGAAGAGGGCACATACCGTAGCACGTCACTTATTGCTGACTCATCGAAGACATACTGTTCTTTCTTCAATACTAATATTGATTGCATTTGTGCTGTTGGCTAATTTTGGCTATATATTTGTCACTAACCCCAATCCATTACTATCTAGATCAGGGCTACCCGTCCAGGGTGGAAGCGTATTCATGCATCTTCCATTTGCTGCCGGTAATTCTATTGAAGGTAATGACGGTATAACTAAACAGGCATTAGGGGTTCAGACAGCACACCAATTATTAAGCGGAAAATTGCCGTTATGGAATTATTACGAGGGGGTAGGGGCTCCGCTACTTGGTGAAACCCAGTCTGCTGCTTTATTCCCATTTACTTTGTTATTGTTATTGCCGAATGGGTTTCTTATCAATGAAATAGTGCTTGAAATAATAGCTGGTATTGGAATGTACCTTTTCATTAGGATCCTAATGAAAAGATTACAAAACAGGATAGACAACACAATTGCTATCACTGCAGGGTGTCTTTTTGCTACTCTCGGAACCTTTATGATGTTGCCCAATGCATGTTTTAATCCGATAGCATTTTTACCATGGTGTATGTTTTCTGTTACGCTGATATTTTCAGGACATAGAAAAATATTTGATAGCCAGAATATTACAGCAATGTTGATACTTGCCGTAAGCATTGCACTTTCTCTAAATTCAGGATTTCCTGAAATTGCTTTCATTAATATGCTTCTTGTTTTGGCGTACGTAATAATACTATTTGTAAAATCAGAGCAGAGGGCAATTATTTCTAGACTATTAAGTTTATTGATATCTGGCACAGTAGCCTTATTAGCGTCGCTCCCCTGGCTTATAGAGTTCCTAAATTACATTAAGCCGGCCAATGGTTTAACTGGTCTACATAACACAACAATACTTGGCGGTATCGGTAACACTATTGCATACCCATCATCATTTATACCTAATATAATAGGTTATAATTCCACTAACCCAGTATATGGTTCAATTGGTGGCTTCTTTACGGTTTCATGTATTATTATCGCCCTCTTTGCTCTCTGTAATCCTAACATTAGGTTGGGGCCTAAGTTATTATTTGGAGGTTGGTTTTTGGTAGGTTGGCTTCGAATTATAGGATTTTCGGCAGTTTCTGTAATTATATCGCATATTCCCATGCTTGGATCGGCAGCTGTATATAGGTACATACCTGCATCTATGTCTTTAAGCTTAATTGTATTAGTCTGCCTTGGCTTAAATGATATCTCAAAGAATAAAAAAGTGGATCGGCGAACTTTCGTATTAGTTACATTTTTCGCAATATTATTTTATGGATTTGTACTTTATAGTGGTCGGCACTATATTAAAACGTTTGCCTTAACAGATGCAAAGCAGGCTATATTCGCTTTATTATTCCTGCAGTTATCTGTCTTCAGTTGCATAGCGGTACTTTTGGCTATATTTACAAATTGGAAGTATAAAAAATATTTTATATGCTTTGTTCTTATATTAGAAAGTCTTATATGCTTTGGTGTGTGGCAGTTTGGTGCATATACAAAAACGGCATACGCTGATACTAGAAGTGTGCAGTTTCTACAGCGAAACATCAAATCTCAGAGATTTGATTCTAATTTGCTTAATCCAAACTATGGCTCCTATTTCAACATCTCTGAAATAAGTATGATGGATCTGCCAATACCGACTCTTTGGGGTAACTATATTGCTAAGAATATTACATCGTATATTCCATCAATCGGATATTTATCGAATGATTTCAGCTCGAATAGAATACTACAGGATGAACGCCTCGGTGTTAAATATATGCTCGTCAATCCCAACACTATAGACAACAACGTTATAAAACAACGACAACTTAAACTTGTATATAGTGATCAGACATCCCAAATATTCGAATTGCCGGTATATAGTGCGTATTTTTCAGGCAGTAATTGTTCAATTGCCAAGAATTATAGTTTTGATACGGCCGCCGTAAATTGCTCACAGCCTTCAAAGATTACACGTCTTGAACTATTCTACCCGGGCTGGCACGTAAAAGTTGATGGAGAATCTGCTAAAATTTCAAGTACTGATAATTTATTTCAACAGATTAACATTCCAAAAGGTAAGCATACATTAGAATATAATTATTGGCCGAAATATATGACGATAGCATTGATTTCAGTGACGGTCAGTGGCGTAATTATTATTGCCGGTGTTGTATATGTTCTAGTCGTGACAAGGAAAATTAGTAAACCAAATTCGTAGAAAAACTTTATCTTTACTACGGTACAAGGAACCAATTTTGCGCATTTGTACCGTTACTTGTCCAAATATCTACGGGTATTCCTAGATTACCTATTAAACCACCTGATACATCTAATTTGAGTGCGGAGCATGATGACGTGAAACTGTATGACCCATCTGGATTATTTATGATAGACCATTGCTGTGCGCATGAATTGTTATTGTCATATATGTCAACATGAGCTCCGTTGTTTGTTCCACCTCCGACTACATCTAAATATCGACCACTTTGAGGATTTAATAGCGCGTAAGTTCCATTGCCTTGCTGTATGATATGCCATTGCTGTGCTCCGCTACCATTGCTGCTAAAGATCTGTAGTGGACTGCCGTCTGTTGTGCCGCCACCTTTTATATCAAGGTCGTTTCCAGCAGGTGTAATTAAACTATATAAGCCGTTAGGGACGGTTGTAAGCTTGCTGAGATTCCATTTTTGAGCGTTTGTGCCATTGCCTAGCCAAAGATCTATGGACGTTCCATTTATCGAAACATTGCCTCCAGAAACATCTAGATTAAGACCTGAACATGAAGATATTAGCCCATAAGAGCCATCTGTATTTTTAGATATTGCCCACTGCTGAGCACAGGAGTTCTTGCCATCGTAAATGTCTGTCAATGTTCCTGACACAGTTCCTCCGCCTACTACATCAAGGTATTTTCCGCTTTGTGGGTTGCGTAACTCATACAAACCATTTGTTTGCTGGAAAAGTTGCCATTGCTGGGCGCCACTGCCATTACTGCTATAGATTTGCATAGAGCTACCATTAGTTGTGCCACCGCCGGTAATATCCATACTAGTACCAGTTGTGGTCAACAATGAGTAAAAGCCATCTGCAATAGGAGCTTGATTTAATGATTTGAGAGACCATAGCTGAGCTGATGAGAAGTTCTTTGTGTAGATCTGAATCGGTGTGCCATTTGTAGTTCTGCCACCAAATGCATCAAGCGCAAATCCAGAGCATGCACTAACAAACATATAATTGGATCCAACTGCCTGAATCGCCCATTCCTGAGCACAGGAGTTGTTGCCATCCCAAATCTGCACTCTAGCGCCTGCAGATGTGCTGGCATTTGTTACATCTAAATATTTGCCTGATGATGTATTTTCAATAGTGTAGTAGCCATCAGCGTCACGAGTAAACGTCCATTGTTGCGCGCCACTACCATTACTGTCGTAAAGATCAATATTGGTGCCGTCTGTTGATGAACCACCTATCACATCCATACTCTTACCCGAACCAGTACCGGTTATATTGTAGTTACCATTTGGAATATAAATTTGACTAGGATATTGAAACCACTCATACATATATAGTACAAAGTTATAGCTACCTGAATATCCAGTAGTTGCATAAGGTCCAACATATGGCGTATAGCAGTCTAGGGCGGCTGTTGCGGAACTGAGTAGAGTTACGGTTTTAGCATGACCACCAGGATTTGCAAAAGTTACAGTATTGCCTGGGTATAGGCCAGCAGAATAAAGGCTAGAAGCGTTTCCACAAAGATATTGAGCATAGTAAGAAGGAGTATATCCCCACCAATTCTGCCCATTCATTAGGTCAATATCAGTTCGGAACTGCCAAGATGCATTATCTACTTGCGCGAAGAAAGAATTAAAACCACCACCACATGATTCATAACCCATAGCACAATTGATAGCTCCTTGTGTTGGGGAAGGATCTGTGACAAGACTTTGTTCTTTCTCCATTGTCGCTAAGAGAACTTGTGGGTTAATCCCATACGCTTGGCTGGCATCATATATTATAGTTGCTGCTGATACGGTCTGGCCACAATGAGGATAATAGTTGAAGTTTGATGGATAAGGAGCTTTTGGAGT
This sequence comes from uncultured Candidatus Saccharibacteria bacterium, assembly GCA_903891235.1. GTDB lineage: Bacteria > Patescibacteriota > Saccharimonadia > Saccharimonadales > UBA4665 > CAIYEO01. The sequence goes on along the minus strand of CAITDW010000133.1, from coordinate 7,112 downwards.
TGTTGGGTTACAATTCTCCACCTCCGAGTAGTTCTTAATACCACTATTCATGTTGTTTAAAAAGTTCTGGATTGTACTTGCTGCCATTGTGTTGGAATTCGTAAATGTACTATCATCTATCAACAGAGATGGGTTATATGGTACGTCTGCACTTGCATGACCGCCCATAACAATAAATATAAATGCTATGATAGATAGGCTCGGCATGCCTATTTTGATTACATATTTTTGTATGACACTCATTTAGAAATTTATTCCTATCTGGATCTCATCAAGCTCAACACCTCTATCATTTGAGGTAAATACATCTAACTGTCCCTTGTTAGATTTCGGCGTAAAGTAAAGTATGCCTGAAAACTTACCATTAACTACATTTAAAGTACCTAGAGTCAATACCCCAGTACTATTATCACTCAATCTGTAATTTACCGTTGTTGCGGCTTTTGTGGAGCCTACGATCTCAGTGCCATTTGTAATTGTAGTACCTGCAGTTGGTTGTTCTAACGTAATATTGCCCGACACAGATGTTGTCCACTCATTTTGAGGAGTATTAGCCGCAGCTTTTCCGTTAGTGTCTGATGATTCACTATGCTGCAAACTGGTCCCGTTTGGTGACTTATCTGGCTCAGGGGTATTTTCGCTATTAGAGCTGTTACTCGAAGGAGTCTTTACTATACCAACTTGTTTTATTACATTTCTAGTGGAAACACTATTTGTTGAAGCTTTTTTATCATTTTCATGCCAAGTTACATATCCCAATACCAATAAAACGAGTAAAAAAATCGAGATTATTATAAGAATAGGTTTTTTACGCATGAAGTATATTATACAAATTTTTAGGTATTTTTCATAGGCATAGCTGATGTTATATCCTGTGTCCGCAAACTATAGAAGCCAACCTATAATTAATTATGTTGGTTTTTGTTATCTCTTTAAGACATTAAAGTATATAATTTCCCAGATTGCTTTAATCCCGTCTCTAGATCCAATTTTTTTCCCTTCACTTTTTGTCCTCCCATAGTAAGATATGCTGGTTTCACATATGCGTAGATTATCTTTTTCTTTAGCTACTTTAGCCACTATTTCTGGATTAAACCCGAACCTATCAGATTTTAGAGTTGATGATTTCCCTCTAATCCAATCACCATTAAACATAATGTAACAAGTATGAATATCGCTTACATATAAACCACTTAATAGTGCAGAAAGTCTCGACATAAACTTATTTGCCATCGTATTTGCTAGATACACTACTCTTCTGGGTGCGCCACCAGAAAACCGAGAACCAAAAACAATATCTGCCCTATCTTCTTTAAATATATTTAATAACTTTTTATAGTCTCTTGGATCGTACTCTCTGTCAGCGTCTTGAACTATAACCACATCACCTTTAGACTCTGCAAAACCTCTCTTTAGGGCTGCGCCTTTGCCCATATTTTTTGGCTGTGAAAATCCTTTTACCTCTTTATGTTTCTTTTCCAAATTTCTAATAATTGATTCCGAATTATCTTTAGAGTAGTCATTGACAATAATTATTTCTTTTTTTGTATCGCCTATATCAACAGCAAGAACCTCTTCAACGATAAGGTCAAGAGTGTTTTCTTCGTTATAACATGGTATAATTACTGAAAGTAATCGAATAGGTTTTATGTCCATCAAGCCACATCCTTTGTTAGTTAACAGCTATTATAAACTTATTTCCATTGATAAGATACGTTTTATTATCATTGGTGGTATTGGTTTTGTCGTTAACTACTTAATGCTCGCTTTATTTTACGATATTCTCAGCACCCCAATACTTATTGCACAAATATTTGGCGCCGAAACCGCATTACTAGCAACTTTTTTCGGTAACAACTACTGGGCATTTAAAGGACGTCATCGACATACTTTTTGGAACAAGTTTATTAAATTTCATGCAAGCGCTCTTGGGGGCTTACTTATCAATAGCTTCCTTGTTGTTGTTCTAGTAAAATACGGACATTTGTATTATGGGCTAGCTCTTGTGATTGGATCTGCCGCGGGCCTAGTTTGGAACTATACTCTTTATAAGAAATTTGTTTTTAAGTCTCACACCAAGAGCGGTGACTCAATTAATTAAGGATACCCAGTAGGTATTGTCCATACCCAGATTTAATAAGTGGGTCCGCTATACTACGAACTTGGCTAGAATCTATAAACCCTTGGCCAAATGCCGCCTCTTCTATACAACCAATCTTTATTCCTGTTCGCTTCTCAATTACTCTTATATATTCGCTTGCGTCGTTCATAGATTCAAAAGTGCCAGTATCTAGCCATGCTGACCCTCGGTCCATTGTCTGAACTTTAAGTTTTCCTAATTTTAGATATTCTTCATTGACGGTTGTTATTTCAAGTTCGCCGCGCTCGCTCGGTCGTATATTCTTGGCAATTTGTACTACTTCATTGTCATAAAAATATAGTCCAACAACAGCGAAATTAGATTTTGGCTGTTCTGGCTTTTCCTCGATTGATACTGCATGGTTATTATCATCAAACTCAACAACTCCGTACCTTTTAGGGTCAGACACTTGGTAGGCAAATACAATACCACCATCTGGGTCGGAGCATTCCATGAGGCTTTTGCCAAAATCTTCGCCGTAAAAGATGTTGTCACCTAAGATTAGGGCGACTTTATCGTTCCCTATAAACTCTTCACCAATAATGAATGCTTGAGCTAGTCCATCTGGGCTTGGCTGAACTGCATAATTTAAATTAATTCCAAGCTCTGAACCGTTGCCAAGTAATCTTTCAAACTGAGACTTATCGTCTGGAGTCGTAATAATTAGGATATCTCTAATCCCTGCTTGAATCAGAGTGCTTAGAGGGTAGTAGATCATTGGCTTGTCATAAATTGGCATCAACTGCTTCGATACACCTTTAGTAATTGGGTATAATCTGGTGCCTGAGCCGCCTGCTAAAATAATACCTTTCATTAAGATAACTCCTTATTAACGTATTCTTTTAAATCTTCATGCCAATCACTTGGACTAAAGCCAGTAGACTCTACCTTACTTAAGTTCATCCCGCTATTCAGCGGGCGAGGTGCAATACCTGGCTTGTCTTTAAAATATTCTTCAGTTGAGGTATTGGTAACTTGAAGATCAAGATTGGATAACGAGAATATTTCTCTCGTAATATCCGCCCAGCTTACAATATCACCATCATTGGATATATTGTAGGTCCCATAATCGGATTCCGAAGTAAGTAGGTGATCGATTGCTCTAACTAACTCAGTAGTAAAAGTTAACCTGCCTTTTTGATCGTCAACTACCGTAGGGGAAATTCCTCTTTTTCCTAGATCTATCATTGTTCGGACAAAGTTTTTACCCTCGCCTATTACCCATGATGTTCTGAGGATGTAATGCTTTGGAGTAAGGCCTACGGATAAATCTCCAGCAGCCTTAGATTGGCCATATACACCAAGAGGGGTGAAAGGCTCATCTTCTTTATGATTTTCTAAACTGCCATCGAATACATATTCAGACGAAATGTGAACCAAGGTAAGATCTTTCTCAATAGATACCAAGGCAAGATTGGCGGCTCCAGTTGCGTCTACCTGCCAAGCAGATACTCTACCTTCGTTTGTTTCTGCTCCATCGACATTTGTATATGCCGCAGCATTAATGATTGTATCAATCCCAGACCAATCTAAATTCATTAAAGTGTCTAAATTAGTTATATCTAATTCTTTTGAATCGACTGCTTTTGCATCACAGTATTTTTGTTGCAATGCCAATCCTAGCTGGCCATTTGCTCCTGTTATTAGAATATTTTGACCTGACATAATCTTCTTAAAACTCCATTGGAGTAACATCAGCTAGCATGGGATTATTCTTGTCCTTATCTGAAACAATTGCATTAGATTGTTCGATAGGCCATTTTATTTCTAGGGCAGGGTCAAACAAATTAACGGCACCATATTTTGCATCAGCAGACCAGTGATCGTTTACGAGATATGAATAGGTAATGTTTGGTTCTAGGGTCTGATAGCCATTAGCTACACCCCTTGGAACAAATACGGCAGTTCCCGGGCTAATGGGTAGTGTTAGTACTGTACCAAAACTTTTACCCTTTCTTAAGTCTACCCAGGCACCAAAAACGATTCCGTTAGCGACCGAAATAAACTTTTCCCACGGTTCTGCGTGTAGACCTCTAGTTACACCCTTTTCTTCATTATAAGAAAAGTTATTTTGAACAATATCAAACTTAGGTAAACCTAAAGCTTCCATCTTTTCTTTTTGGTAATTTTCCTTAAACCAGCCACGTATATCTCCGTGGACAACCAGATCAATTACAAATAGACCTGGAATTATAGTTTCGGTAACTTTTAGCTCTTTATGATTAGCTGGATCAAATGCCATTATTATCTTCCAATCTCTTTATACTTATCTTCTGTTGCTTGTTTTTGTGGTTTCCACCATCCAGAGTTTTCTTGGTACCAGGTAACAGTGTCGGCAAGCCCTTGTTTAAAGTCGGTATACTTTGGACTCCAGCCTAATTCACTACGTAGCTTAGATGAATCAATAGCGTATCGCATATCATGACCAGGACGATCATTTACATGCTCATAATCACTAGAGTCTTTGCCCATATTTTCAAGAATCATTTCGACAACTTCTTTATTGTTCTTTTCGCCATCAGCGCCTATTAGATAGGTTTCGCCTATTTTGCCTTTTTCTAGAATTGCTAAAACTCCCGAGGAATGGTCTTCGGTATGAATCCAATCCCTTACATTTTCACCATTTCCATATAGCTTAGGTTTTCTTCCCTCTAGAACTTCGGTAATTTGTCTTGGTATGAATTTTTCAACATGTTGGTATGGGCCATAATTATTTGAGCAATTAGATATGGTGGCCTGAACTCCAAAACTTCTAACCCAAGCCCTTACAAGCATGTCAGAAGCTGCTTTTGTGCTGGAGTAGGGACTAGATGGATTGTATGGTGTTCGATCGGTGAATTTAGCTGGGTCATCAAGCTCAAGATCGCCATACACTTCGTCTGTAGAGATGTGATGGAGTCTTTTTCCGTGGTTCCTGACGGCTTCAAGAATCTGATAGGTTCCAATAATGTTTGTATTAACGAAAGGCCATGGCGAGTGAAGGGAATTGTCGTTATGCGATTCGGCTGCAAAATGAATTACCGCATCACAATTCTTTACAGCTTTATTAATTGCATCGGCGTCGCAAATATCTGCCTTTATAAAATCAAACCTTTTAGGATCTAAGCCTTCAATATTTGCTTTGTTTCCTGCATAGGTGAGATTGTCGATTACGGTTATGTGCCAGTCTGGCCTTTCTCTGTAAATATAATGAACAAAGTTTGACCCAATAAAACCAGCTCCTCCAGTAACAAGTATTTTCATTAGTCTAATTATAACAGTCTAAATATTTTGAGTCTAAATATTTTTATTAATAATTAAATTTACTTTATCTACAAATTTGTTTAATAATTCTTTTTTATTTGCTTCCGCGTTGAGGCGAATTAAAGGTTCGGTATTAGAAGGCCGAACGTTTATCCAGCCACCATCAAAGTTTACGGTTAAGCCATCGAGATTGTTTTGGGGATATTCTTTCAATTCATCGGCAAGTTTGGATATAATAGTCGACTTATCTTCGATCTCGAAGTTTGTTTCTTGAATGTTGAAGTATGCCTTTCTAAATGGTTCGACTAACTTTGAAAGGGGGACTTTGCTACTAGACAGAATATAGAGCCCAATTATTGCAGCGATCAAACCGCTGTCTGCCATGAAGTTGTCTTTGAAATAGTAATGACCACTATGTTCTCCAGCGAAAATTGCTCCGTATTTTCTCATATCAGACTTAATGAATGAATGACCAACTCTCGTTCTGAATGCTTTTCCACCATTCTTCTCTATAGTATCTTTAGCGGCAAGACCACATATGGCGTTATATAGAATTGTGGAGCCAGGACTCTTCTTGAGGAAATATTCAGACAATAAGGCTGTCATTACCGTACCGCTTAGGGCCTCACCTTTTTCATCAATTAATACTGCCCTATCTCCGTCTCCATCAAATGCAATGCCGGCATCGAGCGACATATCTTTTATCTTCTTCTTTATGTCGACAATATTTTTTTCTTCTAATGGGTTGGCGATGTGATTAGGGAACGTTCCATCTAGTTCGAAATACATTTCTTCAACTTCAAAGGGCAAGTATGGTTCTATTTCTGGGAATATTTTTCCTGCCATTCCATTGCCTGCATCAACAGCAATCTTTAGAGGTCTTAATGAGCTGCTATCGATAAAGTTAAGTACGTGTTCTACCCATGCTTCACCAACATCCTTCTTTCTGACTGTTCCGGTTTTCGGTGAAGCCTTGAATGAACTACTGATCACTGCATCTCTTATGTCGAATAGACCAGATTCTTCACCAATAGGCTTTGCTTCTTCTCGGCACAACTTAATTCCGTTATATTCACCCGGGTTGTGGCTAGCAGTAATCATGGCTCCACCAGCTAGTTTAAGGCTGCCCGTTGCGAAATAAATCATGTCACTCGTAACTTCTCCAATATCTATCACGTCACGACCCTGAGAAACTAAACCCTTTATTAAATTTTCTGCTAGATTTTTTGAGTCTGGTCTCATATCTCGTCCAACAGCAACTGTTCCTTCGTTAGGTAAAAAGTCGGCAAATGCTTTTCCAATCTTTTCTAGTACCTCATCACTCAATTCGGACCCAACTTTGCCTCTAATGTCGTAAGCTTTGAATATATTTTCCATGATAGTCTCCTATTCTATAACTTTCTTTATGTAAGTCTTCATTGCATCATTAAATGTACTGACGGAAAAATTTGATACAGATTGGCTAACTTTTAGGCTATCGAAATCCTTAGAAGTGAATTTATTTAATGCTGAAATAAGACTCTCCTTAGTTAGTTCATTAAAGAAAACTCCATTAATGTCTTCAACTACATAATCCAGTGGCCCACCTTTATTATATGAAATAACTGGAGTCCCCGTAGCCATAGCCTCAACAGGAGCTATTCCAAAGTCTTCTGTGTCTGATGGAAATATAAAAGCTTTTGAATTCTGATATATTTTTACTAATTCTTCATTGTTTGCAGAATCTATA